>CAIYOD010000073.1 GCA_903927755.1 uncultured Thermoleophilia bacterium
CGGCCCTTGCGGCCGCCCGCCTCGTCGCGTACTCGCGGCGCCGGGCTTGGACCGGCGCCGGCGCTCGCCGCCTCGTGGCGACCGGTGCCGCCGGTCTTGCCTCCGCCCGTTCGGCCGGCGTGGCCGTGGTGTTAGCAGGAGGCTCGGCGTACGGCATCTGTGCGTTGCCGGGGTATCATCGCGGCATGAGCGACGCCGGCAGCAGCACACAGGCCCGGCGCGTCCTGCTGGTCGTCGCGAACCGGGAACAGTTCCCGGAGCCGGCGTTTCCTGTCGGCGCGCTGTACGTTGCACGCGCCGTGGAGGCCGCCGGCGGCCGGGCCCGCGTCTTCGACGCGGGCCTCTACCGGCGGCCCCTCGCGGCTCTGCGGACCGAACTGGCGGAGTGGCGACCCGATGCCGTGGGCCTCTCGCTGCGCAACGCCGACAACGCCGCCTGGCCGCACACCAACACCTACACCGAGTGGTACGCGCGCGTTGCGGACACGGTCCGTGCCGCCGCACCGGGAGCGAGCATCGTCCTCGGCGGCCCGGCGTTCTCCATCTTCCCGCGTGAGATGCGCCGCGCTCTGCTGGTCGCCGACGGCGTCGTCGGCGACGGTGAGCCCGCGGCCCGGCGGATGGCCGCGGGCGTGACCCACGGCGGCATCGCCGAAGAACTGCTGGCCGACCTCGGCGACGTCGGCCTGCCCGGCGACCTCGCCGCCGTGTTCCCCGGCGCCGGGCGGTACCGCACCGCCGGGGTGCAGACGGCGCGCGGCTGCCCGCATCGCTGCGTGTACTGCACGTACCCGCGGCTCGAGGGCACGCGCCTGCGCCGCCGGCCGCCCGAGTCTGTGGCGGAGGAGATGGAGCGCCTGCGCCGCGACCTCGGCACCACCGAGCAGTTCGTGGTCGACTCGTCGTTCAACGCCGACGAGGACCACATGGTGGCCGTGAGCGAGGAGCTGCTCCGCCGTCGGACGGAGCCGGGTGCGGCGCTGGCCGACGTCTCCTTCTCCTGTTACCTGCAGCCACGCGTGAGCCACCCGGACGTGTTCCGGCTGCTCGCGGCCGCCGGCTGCACCTCCGTGGACTTCGGCATCGACACGGCCGCCGAGGAGATGCTGGACGGCTTCGGCAAGTCGTTCTCCATCGCCGACCTGCGCAAGTCGACGGCCGCGGCCAAGGCGGCCGGGCTCGACGTGTGCCACTCGCTGCTCTTCGGCGGCCCGGGCGAGTCTCCGGAGACCGTCGCCGAGACGGTGCGCGTGACCGATGAGGTGGCGCCGACCGCCGTGGTCGCCATGGTCGGCCTGCGGATCTACCCGGACACCACGCTCGCCCGGGTGGCCCGCGACGCGGGCCTCATCGGCGAGCGTCAGCCGCTGCTGGAGCCGCGGTTCTATGCCGCCGGCCGGATGGCCGGCGACCCGGCGATGATGTGGCTGCCGCGGCAGGTGCAGGCGGCGGCGGCCCCGCGCCGCAGCTGGTTCCTCCCAGGGGCGCGCGACTGGAGCGCGGCCTGGGGACCGCGGCTTCTTCGGCGCTTCGGCAAGGCCGGGCCGTTGTGGCGGAACTTCCCGCGACCCCGCTGGTACCGCTACGTGTGACCGTTGCGGCGCCCGTCCGCGCCGAGGTCGTCACTGCCACCCGGCATCGCCCGTGCGGGCGCCACGAAGGTCGGACACGACCATGTCCTCGCACGCCCAGGACTGCGAGCGGTGTCACTCCTGGATCCGTGGTGCCGACCGACCCCGCAGCTCAGGGAGCAGTGCCGACAGCGCGGTGGCTTCCCATCCCGATCTCCGGGCCGCCCGCGACTCCGCGGTACCGCCGACGGCACCGGCGACGGTGCCGCACCGAAACGCCTACAGTCGCCGCCGGCCGCGGTGCCGCACCGAAACGCCTACAGTCGCCGCCGGCCGCGGTGCCGCACCGAAGGGCCTACGGTCGCCGCCGCCGTCCCGGCGCCCCCGGCAGCCTCGGCTCCATTTCAGCTCGAGTCGCCGAGGGTGAAGTACACCCGTGCGCCGCCGTCTCGCTCGGCGTCGGCCCAGCAGTCCCCGCCGAGCCGGGTCACCGCCCGACGGACGGTCGCGAGACCGATGCCGGTACCGGGGAATTCGTCGGCGGTGTGCAGGCGCTCGAAGGGCGCGAAGAGCTTGCCGGCGTACTCGGGGTCGAAGCCGACGCCGTTGTCGGACACGCAGAAGACGCGGCGGCCCCCGACGGACTCGACGCCGAAGCGGATCAGAGCCGGCGACTCGCCGGCGCTGAACTTCCAGGCGTTGCCCAGGAGGTTCTGCACGATGATCTCGCAGAGGGCGGGGTCTCCGCGGGCGACCAGTCCCTGCTCGATCTCGAGATCGACGGAGTGATCGGGGTGGGTCGCCTGGAGTTCCTCCGCGACTCCGAGTGCGAGCGCGCTCAGGTCGACCTCGCGCAGCTCCAGTTCGCGCCGGCCGATCTGTGAGAGTGAGAGAAGCGCGTCCATCAGCCGGCCGAGGTGCTCCGCCGCGTCGCGGATGCGCCGCAGGTAGTCGCGGCCGGCGTCGTCGATCACGTCGGCGTAGTCGAGCTCGATGATCTCGCTGAATCCGCTGAGAGCGCGCAGCGGCGAGCGCAGATCGTGGGCGATGGAGTGGACGAAGTCCTCGAGCTCCGCGTTTGCGGCGGTCAGGTCGCGCGTCCTCTCCGTCACGCGCCCTTCGAGGTCCGCGTTCAGCCGCCTGATCTCCTCCTCGGCTGCCTTACGCTCGGTGATGTCCTGCCCCTGGGCGATGGTGGCGACGAGCGTAAGGCCGTCTGCCGCGTTGATGGTGGCCGAGTTCCAGAGCACCGTCCGCACCTCGCCGTCGGCGCGCAGGATGGGGATCTCGACGACCTGCCAGCGCTCCCCGGCGGTGGCGCTGGTGACGTGTGCGATGGCCGTCTCCCGCCGCTCGTCGCCGGGGAAGAGAAGCTCGAGATGCTGCCCGACCACCTCCTCCGCGGTGCGCTGCGTGAGCTCCTCGAAGGCGCGGTTGAAGCGCGTGATGCGCAGCTCCGTGTCCCAGACGATCACCGGCGCGTTGGCGTAGCCGAACAGGTTCTCGAGGTAGTCGCGCGTCTCGCGGAGCTCCTCCGCCACACTCCTGCGCTCGGTGACGTCGATGCACAGACCGCTCATGCGCACGGGCTCCCCGTGCTTGTCGTAGGTGCCACGCCCGAGGGCGGCGATCCAGCGGATCTCGCCGTCCGGCCTGATGATGCGGTACTCGCTGTCGAGATTGGCGTGGTCGGCGAGCGCCTTGGCGATGCGCGCGTTGGCGATCTCCGCATCGTCGGGGTGCATCACTTTGCCCCAGGCGTCGAACCCTGCCTCTTCGATCCTTGCGTCAAGCCCGAGCAGGTCGAACATCTCGGGCGACCAGTCGATCTTGCCGCCGGGGATGTCCCAATCCCACATCCCGGCGCCCGAAGCGCGCTGCGCGAGACTGAGCCGCTCGTGCGTCTGCAGCAGCTCCCGCTCCGCATCCAGACGCTCCAGCTCGGAGGACGCGCGCACCGCTACCAGCTCGAGGATGCTCTCGGCCGGCCGCCGGTCAACAAGCGGCCTGCGCCCGATGACCGCGATCAGGCCGATGGGGAGTCCATCGTGGTCGAAGAGCGTGACCCCCACGTAGCTCTCCGCGTGCAACTCCTGAAGCACTTCGTCGTGCGGGAACGACCGGCGGACGCCCTCGGGGAAGCAGCAGACCGTCTGTCCCACCACGTCGCCGCACGGGGTGTCCTTGAGCGCGTACGAGACGTTGTCCTCGAAGCGGCCGTCGGTCCAGACGGCGAGCGTGTGCGCCGTGAGGCCATCGGGGTCCAGGCGGTCGATGCAGACGAAGTCCATGTCCAGGCAGGTGGCCAGATGCCGCGCCAGCGCCTCGAAGAACGGCTCGTCGCCGGCGCGGCTGCCGGTGCGCGCGAGGAACGCCCAGATCTCCTCCATGCGCCGGCGCTCGGTGATGTCACGAGAGGTGACGACGACGCCGGTCGGCTCTCCCTCGTCGCCGAGCACCGGACGGAGGTGGTTCTCCATGATGCGTACGCCGCCGGCCGTCGGCACGGTGGTCTCCGCGATGAAGGACTCGCCTGCGAGCGCGCGGTCGTACAGCCCGTGCCACACGGCGATGAAGTCCTCGGGGAAGCCATCGTGCAGGATCGGGTCCCCGGGCCGGATCGGCGTTCCTCCGGAGGCGGCGATCGCCTCCGAGAAGGCCGCGTTCGCCAGGATGAGCCGGTAGTCCCCGTCGATGTGGAACACCACGTCGGGCACGTTGTCGACGAGCGTCGTAAGACTCAACTCGTGCTCGCGCAGGGCCCGTTCCGCCTGTTTGCGGTCGGTCACGTCGCGCGTGCGGACGATGACGCCGGCGACCTCTTCGCCCCGGGTCAACGGGACGTGCACGAGGTCGTAGTAGCGCCGCCGTCCATCTTCCCCGGAGAAGGCGCTGACCACGACACGCTCGCCCTCCAGGGCGCGCCTCAGGTGGAGTTCCGCGCCCTGCCGGTCCGCCTCGACGGTCTGGTAGTCGGTCAGCCTGCCGCCGGGCTCGATCTCAACGCCGTAGAGAGCGCGCATCCCGTCGGCGTGGGCGTGGTTGAACGCCAGATAGCGCAGATCGCGATCAACCGCGAAGACCGGTTGGTCGTTCGCGTCGACAAGTGCCTGCAGCACCCAAGCATCTGTCGTCATGCCAGCCCCCGTCCCCTCGTCCCTGGCGCAAGCTTGCCCGTCGAGGCGCGATCTCTATCCAGTTGGGACAGGGAGAAGCCGCTGGAGGCGTCAGCCGTGCCGGTGCCCGTGGGTCTCGTCGGGATCGGCGCCCGGCCCGTGCGCGTGCGCGTGCCTGTGGGCGGTCGAGGCGTGGCGGTGCGTGTGCTCGTGGATGAGGTTGACCGACAGCAGCAGGTCGCGCTGCGTGAGGACTTCCTCCGGCGTGCCGTCGGTCGCCACCGCGTGGTCCTCGGAGAGCACGACGAGGCGGTCCGCGGCTTCCGCCGCGGCCGAGAGGTCGTGCGTCGCCATGACCACCGTGCGTCCCTCGCGCTTCCACTCGTCGAGCACGTCGAGCAGCCACACCTGGCTGCGCGGGTCGAGGGCGCTGGTCGGCTCGTCGAGGAGCAGGACGCGCGGCTCCATGGTGATGACGGAGGCGATCGCGACGCGTTTCTTCTCGCCGCCGGAGAGTGAGTAGGGAGGCCTGTCGAGGAGCTTCTCGATGCGCAGGTGCTCGGCCACGTCGCCCACCCGGCGGCGGACTTCGTCCTCGGCCAGGCCGAGCTGGAGCGGGCCGAAGGCCAGCTCGTCGAGGACGCTGGCGCAGAACAACTGCACATCGGCGTCCTGGAAGACGAAGCCGACGCGCGAGCGGAAGTCCCGGCGGAACGCCGGGTCCTCGAGCGCGTCCTCCGTGAGCGGCGCGCCGAAGGCGAGGATCTCTCCCTCCGTCGGGAAGACGAGACCGTCGAGCATCTTGAGCAGCGTGGACTTGCCGGAGCCGTTGGCGCCGACGACGGCGACGTGCTGCCCGGGCTCCACCGTGAGGTCGATCCCGGAGAGCGCGGCCCCTCCGGAGCGGTACGCGTGGCCGACCGCGCGCAGCACGAAGTCCGGCGTCGTCATGATCTGGCCGCTCTGTCGGCGGCGAGCACGACCGCGCAGAGCGCGATACTCCCCGCCGCCCAGATCCAGTCACGCGGCCGCATCCGCAGCCTCACCAGTGACGGCATCGTGCCGGTGAAGCCACGCGAGAGCATCGCGTCGTACACGTCGTCGGCCGTCTTCAGCGACTTGCGCACGACGAACGCCATGCGCTCCGTCACCCAGTCCCGGTTCTCCTTCGTCGTGCCGAGGGTCAGCGTACGGCTCTCGCGGGCGAGGTGGATCTGCTCGACCGTGCGCAGGAGCGTCAGGATCTGTTTCTGCGTCATCGCCAGGGTGGCGACCACGATGTCGGGCATCCGGAGGGCGCTCAGGGCGCGGAGCAGGTCCGACCAGCGCATCGTCCAGATGATGAGAAGGGCGAAGCCCGCGGCGGCCACGACGCGGGTGACCAGTGTGGTGACGCCGAGAAGGCCGGGCGTGGTGAAGGCGAGGGGGCCGATCGAGACGGCGGCTCGCCCCGGAGTGAACCAGGCGAGCGCGGACGGCAGCGCGATGAGCAGGGCGAGCAGGCCGGCCGAGAGCCAGACCTTGCGGACGAACGAGAGCACGGGCACTCGGGATGCCGCGGCGAGGACCATGGTCACGACGACGAAGGCTGCCAGCGCCCAGACCGCATGCACGAGACTCACGGCGACGGCGAAGACCACGAGCGACAGCAGCTTGATGCGGGGGTCGAGGCGCTGCAGGAGCCCTGCTCGCGCCGCGAGCTCTTCGTTCTCCATGACGTCGGTGACGGAGCGGGCGACGGCGTCTGCGGTCTTTCGCGCCAGCGAACGCCCGCGGTGGGCGCGGCCCTGCGAAGCGGGCGCCGCGCCGGCCTCGTCCGAACCCCGGCGGCGCGCAAGGAGTGCCGCCGCCACCCAGGAGATGCCGACGACGAGCACGGCCCCGACGATGCCGGCGAGCAGGTAGCCGATGAACGTGTTGCCGACTCCTGGGGTCGCGTAGTCGGCCATGGCCGCGTTCCATGTGCCGCTCAACCGGTCGAGGTCGCCCGGGACGTAGCCGAGTGCTGTCTTGAGCTGATCGCCGCTCCATTCTCCCCACGCGGTGCCCGGGGCGAGCGCCCCGAGCGGCGTGAGCAGCAGTAGCAGGGCGAGGCCGGCCCAGAGCCAGCGCAGCGGTTTCGCCGCCGGCCGCGCCGCCAGGAGTTCCGGCTGGGTCCGCGCCAATGCGGCGAGGACGCCCATGGTGGCCAGCGCCTCGATCGGGCCGAAGAAGAGCAGGTGCTCGAGCGCCATCGCCGGTACTGCGACGTCGAGGCGGTACGGAGCGTAGAGCGCCTGCCCGCTCGCGGTGTGGGCGAGGTACGGCTGGATGCCGAAAAGGACGCCCGCGACGACCGCGCCGGCGACGATCCCGACGTAGGCGCCGCCGCCGGCGGAGGCGATCCGGCGCTTCGGCGACGGCCGGTCGCCGACCAGCAGCCGGTACACGTAGTAGCCGGTGAACGGCATGACGACGGCCATCGTGAAGCAGTTGGCGGCGAGCGCGGTCACGCCGCCGTCGCCGAAGAGGCCGGCCTGCACGGCGAGGGCGATCGAGATCGCGATCACCGCGGCCCACGGGCCGAGAAGGATCGCGATCAGCGTCGCCCCCACGGCGTGGCCGGTCGACCCGCCGACCACCGGGATGTTGAACATCATGATGATGAAGGAGAAGGCCGCCCCCAGGGAGAGCAGCGGGATCTGCTTGGTCTTCAGCGTCCGCTTCACCTTGCGCGCAGCGATGATCCAGATGGGCAGCATCACGAGCCACAGGACTGCGTAGGTCTGCGGTCCGAGGTAGCCGTCGGGGATGTGCATCGCCACCGGGGTCATGAGCGACAAGGATGCAGAGCTGGAAGAGTCAGGCCTGTCGGCCGGTGTCCGCCGCCGCCCCCACGGCGTCCTCGACGACCCGGCACGCACGGCAGAGGCCCAGCGCCGTCACCTGGATCTGGCCGACGGCGAAGCCGTGCCGGCGGGTCAGCTCGTCGTGCACCGGCGCCAGCAGTCCGTCCCCGAAGTGCCCGACCATCCCGCACTGCGTGCACACGAAGTGGTGGTGGGTGGGTTCGGGAGAGACTTCGTAGTAGGAGGCGACTCCCTCCAGCCGCGTCTCGACGACCAGGTCGAGACTCACGAGGAGCTCGAGCGTGCGGTAGACCGTGGACACGTTGACGTCCGGGAGGGTGCGCCGCACCTCGGCCGCCACTTCCTCAGCCGTCACGTGGCGGCCGGCGTCGCGCAGCACCTCCCAGATGAGGTTGCGCTGCGGCGTGAGGCGGTAGCCTTGCTCGCGGAGTGTGGCGCGTGCGTGGTGCATGGTGCGCCACCTTAGCGCAACTGCGAACGAGTCGCAAGAGCCAATGACTCGTTGTTCGGGGTGCCCATCGGTGGCGCCCCGGTGCGAAGCCCGGGCCTCGCCGTCCGGTCCATGCATGACGTAGTATCTCCTCTTCAGGGCGTGAGGCGCGTCCGCGACCGGTAGGGAGACGCCCATGAAGAGCTTCGTGACAGGCGGTGCAGGGTTCCTTGGCTCGGCGGTCGTGAGCCGGCTGCTGGCGCGCGGCGACGACGTCGTCGCGCTGGCGCGGTCGGACGAGGCGGCGACGAAGCTGACCCGCCTCGGCGCGCTGCCGGTCCGCGGCGAGATCACCGACGCGCGGACCCTGGACCAGTTGCTCATCGGTGTGGACCTTGTGTTCCACATCGCCGGAGACTACCGCGTGGGTATCAAGGAGTCCGACCACGAGGAGATGTTCCGCGCCAACGTGGACGGCACCATCATCGTGCTCGACGCCGCGGTCGCGGCGGCCGTCAAGAAGATCGTCTACGTCTCCACGGTCGGCGTGTTCGGCAACACGCGCGGAAAGATCGTGGACGAGACCTACGACAGGCCGGATCGCGACTTCCTGAGCTACTACGACGCGACCAAGTTCATGGCGCATCGCACCGCGCGTGCGCGCGCGGCGGCCGGCGCCCCGATCGTGGTCGTTCAGCCGGGCGCCATCTACGGCCCCGGCGACCACAGCGAGCTCGGCGCCCAGATCGATCAGGCGGCGCGGGGCAAGTACACCATCCGCGCCTTCCCGGAGCTGGGCTTCACGGCCAGCTACATCGACGACGTGGCCGACGGCGTCGTCCTGGCGCAGGCGGCGGGCATGCTCGGCGAGTCCTACGTGCTGGGCGGAGAGGTCACGAGGCTCGGCACCGTCGTCGACGCCGTGGCCGACCTCACCGGGCACAAGAGGGCGCGCATCAAGCTGCCGTCGACCGTGTTCAAGGCGGTGACGCCAATCGGCTCGCTGGTGGGACGCGTCATGGGGACGGGCCCCAACCTGCACGAGGTGATCCGGGCCAGCAAGGACGTCACCTACTGGGCGACCAGCGCCAAGGCGGAACGGGAGCTGGGGTACGCGCCGCGAGGTCTGGAGCAAGGGCTCCGCGACCTGCTCGCGGCGCGCTGACCGGGAGCGCCCCTGCGGCGCCCCCACGGGTCACTGCGTGAAGTACCGGACGAGCGCCGCCTGCTCGTCCGTCGACACCTGGGCGCCTCGCTGGATCATGCTGTCGATCAGGGCCTGCGCCTCGGCGGCGCTGCCGGCGCGGAAGGCCAGCGCCTGATCGGCGGGGTGACAGGTGCTGCAGCGCTGGTTGATGATCGCGACCGGATCCGAGGTGGCGCTCGCGGTCGGCGCCGGCGTGGGCGAGCTCTGCGTCTGGCCGCCGTTCGATGCGCCGCTGCCGGCCGCGACCCCCGCCTCGTAGCCCTGCACCAGCGTCTGCTTCTCCGCGTCGGTGAGCTTGGCGCCGGGGTGGATCAGCGTGTACTGGAACGGCGGCATCTCGCCCTCGTTCACGATCTCCTGGACCGCTGCCGCCGGCAGGCGGTTCCAGTCCGAGAAGTTGAGGTTCCGGCGTCCCTCGTCGACGTCGCGCTGCACCAGCCAGGAGAACGGCGCGATGTTGGTCGCCCACCACCACTCGGTCTCGTTGCTGTGGCAGTCATAGCAGGACTCTCTGGCAATTGCCTCTGCCTGCGGGTCGGTCCACGGGAAGGGGTTGGCGGCCGACGGATTCGAGTGGCTGGCGCGGCCGTACGGGACGAACTGGATGAGGACGAACACGACGACGGCGATGCCGACCGCCCAAAGCAGGATCTTCTTCCAGGAGCGCCTCGGGCGTGCTGTGCTGGCCATGCGTCATCCTCCGATTCGGTCTGTGATGCGGAGTATTTTACTCCAGTAGGAGGCAGCTCGCGTCAGCGACCGTTGTGGCGGCGGATCAGGCGCCCAAGGCCGCCGCCGCGGGGTCTTCAGCGGCGTAGCCGGCCTCCAGCTCGTTTTCCTTCTCCTTGCGCGGGAAGGCGACGAGGACGAGGACGAGACCCGACAGCGCGATGACGAGCGCGACGGAGATGGCGAGGCGCGAGCCTTGCGTGAAGGCCTGCTCTGCCGCGTGCATGAGCTTCTGCGCGTCGGCCTCGGGGAGAGTCTTGGCGACATCGGCGGCGCCGCCGAACGAATCCTGGATCTGCGCCGCCGTCTCCGTCCCCATCTTCTGCGCCGTCTCGGGCGGCAGTTGCGTGAAGGCCTCCGCGAAGTAGGACGAGTAGCGGAGGGTGAGGAGGGCGCCGAGCACGCTCTGCATCACGGCGCCTCCAAGGTCGCGTTGCAGGTCCGTCGTGGCCGATCCCATGCCGGCGCGCCGCGCGGGCACCGAGCTCATGAGCGACCGCGAAGCTGGAGCTCCGGCCAGTCCGACGCCGATGCCGACGCAGGCATAGCCGAGCCCGACCGGCGCGTACCCGATGCCCTGGTGCCACCAGAGCATGACGACGAAGCCGAGGCAGATCGCGACGATGCCGCACGACATCGTGAACCGGGCTCCGCGGCGCTGGATGAGCCGCGCCGAGACCGGCGACATGAGGATCATGAAGATCGCCGCCGGCAGGACGCCGGCGCCCGCCTGCAAGGAGTCGTAGCCGAGCACGTCCTGAAGGAACTGCTGGCCGATGAACAGTGAGCCCATGAGGGTGCCGAAGACGACGATGCCGGCGACCGCCGCGACCCAGAAGGTCCGTCGCGCGGCGACGTGCAGGTCGAACAGCGGGTGAGAGGCGCGGCGCTGGCGAAGGAAGAACGAGACGCCCGTGGCCAGGGTGACGGCGGTGAGCACCGCCGTCTCGATGCCGTTGCCGGCGACGGGCGCGATGTTGATCGCGAGGACGAGGGACCCGATGAAGGCGACTGAGAGCACGCCGCCGAGGTTGTCGACGGGGTCGGACCCCTCGCCGGCGTGTCTGGGCACCAGGAGCAGCACGCACACGATCCCGACCACGGCGATGGGGATCGTGACGGCGAACACCGATCCCCACCAGTACCTCTGCAGGAGCGCGCCCGCCAGCAGGGGGCCAAGCGCGGATGCTCCTCCCCCGATGCCCGACCAGAGCGCGATGCTGCGCGTGCGCGCGGGACCGCTGAAGAGCGTGCTCACGATCGAGAGCGTCGTCGGGTAGGCCATGCCGGCGGCGAGGCCGCCGATGAAACGGGCGACCATCAGGACGTGGATGTCACCCGACCAGGCGGCGAGCGCCGCCGCCGGGATCGAGAGCAGGAGGCCGAAGAGGAGCATCCGGCGACGCCCGTGGCGGTCGGCGAGCGCACCCAGGTAGAGGACGGAGGCGGCCAGCCCGAGGGTGAAGCCGACGGCGACGAGGTCGAGCTGCGTCTGCGTCGCGTCCAGCTCGCGGTCGATCGTCGGCAACGCCACATTGGCCACCGACATGTTGAGGTTGGCGATCGTCGCCCCGAGGATGAGCGTCGCCAGGACGAGCCCGCCGTGAGGCGGGCTGCCCGAGGCGATACCTGGGACCGGGGCTGTGGCGGATGATGCGTGCCGATGCATGCCCTTCTGTTTCGGCGCGCGGGCGCGACAGCCTTGCTCCGTCGGTCGCATCGCCTGTGCCGAAGGCTCGCGCTGCGGGTAAGGTGACGACTGGCCGCAGCCCGAGGGGGACGACGAGTGAGGAGACAGCTGCAGTGACTGCACCGCCGGAACGCCGCTTCGCCGACGCGTTGGGGAAGGCGCGCGAGGAATGGGCCGTCGCGGACGCGGCGGCCGGAGCTGCGCGCGCCGGCTGCGAGCTCGTGGACGGCGGCGTGCTCGTGTCGTTGTTCGGCCGGCCGCACCGCGTGACGCATCCCGGCGGGGAGGTCACGCTGGCTCCCGCCGGTGCGGTCCCGGCCGGCCGTGACCCGGCCGCGCCGGGCGAGCCGGCCCACATCGCCGTCGCCATCCTGCTGCTGCACTATCTGCTGCTCGCCGACGGCGCTCCGCCGGCCGGCGAGTGGAAGGCGTACCGCGAGTTGCCCGACGGGCTCTTCTACGCGGCCTCGTTCGCCGGCAGGGCGGAGGCGCCGCTCGCGCGGGCGTTTGCCGCCTCGCCGGCCGGCCTCGACGCCTTCCGCGTCGTCGCGCGCTCCGCCGGCGGCGATGCGCTCACGCTCGGCGACGCGTCGTTCCGCTTCGTCGCTCTGCCTCGCGTCGACGTCGCCGTCCTCGTCTGGGCCGGGGACGACGAGGAGCCGGGAGAGGCCCGTGTGCTCTTCGACGCCAACGCGGGCCACTACCTGCCGGCCGAGGACCTCGCCGGCCTCGGCGGCCAGCTCGCCCACCGGCTGGCCGCGGCCTCACGGTCCTAGGCAGCCTTCCGCCTGCCCCCGCGGCACGGCTGTGCCGTGCTTGCCGTCACTCGGTCGCGACCATGGCCGCGCTTCGTCCCGCCAGCAGGCCGCGCACGGTGACGACCGCCAGCGCCCCGATGATGAGCGCCATGCCGGCGGCCTCGCCCGCGGACGGCCGCTCCCCAAGCTGGATCCACGCCGCTGCGACCCCGATCACAGGGGTCGCCAGGGTGGCGATGCCGGCGGCGCCGGCCGAGAGCCGGCGCAGCCCGAACAGCCAGAGGAACCAGGCCAGGGCGTTGCCGAGGATCACGTTGTAGGCGAGCGCCAGGACGAACGTCGTGGTCCACTCCGGACTGCCCTGCCACGTCAGTGCCGCGATCAGCACCAGCGGCAGGGAGCCGAAGAGCATCTGCCAGGTGGTGAGCGAGAGGATGTCCACATCGTGCCGAGCCTGCAGACGCTTGACCACCACCGCGCTGGCGGCCCAGCAGAACCCGCCGGCCACCGCCAGCAGGCTGCTGAACGCGCCCTGCAGGCGCCACGGTTCGAGCACCAGGACGAGGCCACAGAGGGCGAGCGCGACGGCGAGCCACTGCACGCCGCGCAGCCGCTCGCCCAGGAACGCCCAGGCGAGCAGCAGCAGCCAGAACGGCATCGTGTACGTCAGCACCGAGGTCTTGCCGGCGCCGCCGCTCTCGAGCGCCCACATCAGGAGTCCGACGAAGCCGGTGGTCTGCAGCAGGCCGATGGCGATGGTCCAGAGCAGCGGCGGCGGGCGCAGCGGGCGCCGCAGCACGAGGAGCAGGGCGAACAGGCTCACGGCGCCGAGGAACGTCCGAAGGGCCGAGAAGGTGAACGGCTGCGCGTACTCCAGCCCGATCTTCATGACGACCCAGTTGTAGCCCCAGATCAGGGCGAGCAGAGCAAGCGCCAGGGCGCCGAGGTCGCGGGCGCGCTTGTCCACGCTACTTCCTCGGGAACGACATGGCCGACCAGCCGAGGGCAAGCACCGCGATGACCGCCATGCGAGCCGCGAACGACCAGTCGGCCTGCCACACGAGCAGGCCGATCATCCAGGGAAGGAACAGGATCCAGACGACGAGCTTGAACGGCCACCAGAGGTCGGTCGTCCACTGCCAAACGGTCGTGAGGGTCTCGGGCGAGACGAACGCCAGCGCGATGAACGCGCCCCACAGGCCGACCATGACGATGAAGAACAGTCGCTTCACGCCGCCAGCATAGCGCGACCGGCGCCCGCCCGTGACCGGGCGCGAGGCGCGCGCTTCCGCCTGTCAGTCGGTGACCGGGCGCACGTCCGGCTCTTCGCCGGCTCTGCTCGCGCCGCCGCGTCCCGTCAGCAGCCCGTAGCCGGCGAGCACCGCGAGCGCGCCGATGATGAGGATCATGCCGATGCCCTCCACGAGCGTCGGCACCTCCCCCAGCTGAATCCACGCGGCGATCACGCCGACCACCGGGATCGACAGCGTCCCCAGCCCGGCGGCGCCGGCCGGCAGCGCGTGCAGCGCGTACAGCCAGAGGAACCAGGCGACGGCGTTGGCCAGCACCACCGTGTACCCGAGTCCCCAGATGAACCCCGTGGTCCACTCGGGCCCGCCGTCGTAGGTGAGCGCCGCAAGGATGATGAGCGGGATGGAGCCGAACACCATCTGCCACGTCGTCAGGGAGAGGACCTCCACCGTGTGCCTTCGCTGCATGAGCTTGACGACCAGCGCGCTCGCGGCCCAGGCGAACCCGCCGATCAGCGTGAGCACGCCGCTGACGACGCCGTCCAGCTCCCACGGCCGCACGACGAGCACCAGGCCGGCGAAGGCCAGGCCGACGGCGAGCCACTGCGCGCCGCGCAGCCGCTCGCCGAGGAAGATCCAGGCGAGCAGCAGCAGCCAGAACGGCATCGTGTAGGTGATCACCGAGACCCTGCCGGCGCCGGTGTCGTGCAGCGCCGTGATGACGAGCCCCACGAAGAGCGTGGTCTGCAGGAAGCCGATCAGCATCGTCCATCCGAGCGGCGGCGGACGCAGCGGCTTCCGCAGCACGAGCATGACCGCAAAGAGCACGGCGGCGCTGAGCGGCACGCGCAGCGCCGCGAACGTCAGCGCGTCGGAGTAGTCGAGCGCGACCTTCGTCGCGACCCAGCCGTAGCCCCAGATGGGGCCGAGGACGACGAGTGCGAGGATGCCGAGGTCGCGGGTGCGTATGGGTGGGTCGACCATGGAGCCATGCTAGCCGACGTCCGCTCTTCGTGCCGCGCCGGCCCGTCCTGCTTCACGTGCGCATCGCGGACGCTACGTTCCGTTTCGCGGAACGACATCCTCGCTTCGTGGAACAGTCCGTGCGATAGTTGGCCCGCAGGACCCCAGCGCGAGAGAGGCAGTACAGCATGGATCAGCTCCCGTACCACGACATCCTCTACAACGACGCTCCGATCGGACCGTATCCTTCGCATCTGCTCAGGCGCGTTCCTGAGCCGACGAACAGGGTGCCGGGACCCGTGGAGCGCAAGGACCAGCGGTCCAGCGTGTTCGCGCGCTCGCTGCTCGGCGAGTTCGGCGAGGAGCTCGAGCGCGAGTTCAAGCGGATGACGGTGCGGTACCCGGTCGGCGGCGCACTGGTGGACCTGCAGAACCACATCAACCTGTATCCGCGCCGCGCCAACCCGGTAGCGAAGAAGAAGGCGCCGATCCCGACCGACCCGCGCGTGCTCAGCCGGCACCTCAAGAGTCTCGGCCACTTCCTCGGCGCCGACATCGTGGGCATCGGGCCGCTCCCGCAGTCGGCCGTGTACTCGCACGACATGAAGGGCCGCGAGATCGACGCCCCGTACCCGTGGGCGATCGCGCTCGTGGTGCGCAAGCACGAGCCCACGCTGTGCGCCTCCAACGGCTGGGAGGAGATCGTCGACGGCGCCAGCTTCCAGGTGTACCAGCGGGTCGCGTTGCAGACCGAGGCGATGGCGAACTACATCCGCCGTCTGGGCTGGAACGCCGTGGCCACCAACATGAACAGCTACGTCACGCTGATGCCGCAGATCGCCCTGGACTGCGGCATCGGCGAGGTCTCACGGATGGGCATCGTGCTGAACCCGTTCCTGGGCGCCAACTTCAAGATCGCCGCCGTGCTCACGGACATGGAGCTCGAGGCCGACGGCTACGCGGACTTCGGCCTCCAGGACTACTGCGCGAGCTGCACCGACTGCGCCGACCAGTGTCCCTCGCACGCCATCACGCGCGGCAAGCAGACGCTCTACAACGGCTACTCCACGTGGAAGCTCAACGACCGTGTGTGCAGCGACTTCGACATCCTGAACAAGGAGGGGTGCGTGTGCGGGCGGTGCACGAAGGTGTGCCCCTGGCACCGCCCGGACATGGACGGCCGCGACTTCGCCGGCTGGGACGGCGACCTCGGCTGGCTGCACGCGACCGTGGACGAGCAGCGCGCGCGCAACCGGGCGAACGGGTACGTCGACCCCAGCGAGCGCACCGACAAGTGGTGGTTCGCGCTGGACGAGGTCGACGGCGAGCTCGTCGTCCCGACCGGTCGCAACCCGCAGAAGATCTGCCGCGAGTACCCGCTGCAGCGGTAGCGCCGGCGGCGACGCCCCGACCGGCGGCCGGCCCCCGCGCTCAGCGCTCGTACTTGATCAGCGCGAGGTCGCCGTCGCTGTGGCCGGCGACGTAGACACAGCCTGAGCCGAGGGCGATCGCGCCGCCCTCGTCGTCGGTCTCGGTGACGGTGCGGTACGGGACGGTGAACAGCTCTTCCCAGGCCGGGCCGAGACCCACCGTGAGCATGTCCTCGCGCGACCTGACGTTCTTCACTCTGCCCGTCGCGTACGCGCAGCCGGAGTCCGTCACCACGATCGCCTGCGCGACGGCGTTGGTCTGCGTGCCGTGCCAGGCCGAGTGGTTCAGCAGCGTCCCGCTCGAGCCGAAGCGCCGCACCACGTAGTCGTTGCCCGACCAGCCGGCCACCGAGACCCGGCCCTGACTGTCCATCCCGCAGCCCTGGAACGACGCGCTGGGGGCCCCGTCGCTGCCGTCGGCGTGGTGCCAGTACTTGGTCGTGCCGTTCAGGCGCAGCCTGAAGACGAAGCCCTCGGTCGAGCCATCGAGGCTCGACTGGCCCGTGCCGCAGATGCCCGAGCGGCGCACGTCCAGGTCCATGATCCAGTCGCTGGTGTCCCCCGGCGTGCCGATGGCGCGGAGCCAGACGCGCTTCCCGTCCGTGGTGTAACAGGCGACGATCACTTTGCCGTCGGGCTGGATCTCGGGCATGCCCATGCCGACGTACAGCCTGCCGTCGGGCCCCAGGGCCAACTCCGAGCAGATCTCGGCCTTGGCGTAGGTGCGCGTCCAGAGCCGGCGGCCGGACGGGGTGTACTTGACGAGGCAGAGGTCGCTCCTGTCGGTGCCGACCACGTAGATCGACCCGAGCTTGTCGATCGCGATCTCCTCGGCGCCGTTGAGCCCGGGCTCGGTCCTGATCCGCCGGGCCCACTTGAAGGCGCCCGAGCGGCTCAGCTTGACGACGAGGAACCCGTCGTAGCCGTCCTCGCGGCCGCAGACCACGACGTTGCCGTCGCGGTCCACGGCGACGTCAGTGACGACCTCGGACCTGCCGTGGTCGTAGGTCTTGGTCCACTTGTGCGTGCCGTCGGCGCCGTAGCGGGCCACCAGGAAGTCCTCGTCCTCGAAGGCCGCGGTCGCCTGGCTGCCGGCGACGTACACGTCGCCGGACCGGGCGACCGCGATCGCCTCGTGCCAGTACGGTGAGACGATCTTGCCGGCGTTGGCGTGGACGAGGCCCACCCAGACCCGATCGCCCGGCGCGGCCCCGGCCGTCGCGGCCGGCAGCGCGAGCAGCGCGAGAGCCGTGAGCAGCAGCAGATGCCCGATATGAGGTCTCATGGTTCCTCCTCAGCGCTCGTACTTGGCGATCAGCAGGTCGTCGTCGCTGATGCCGGCCTCGTAGAAGCAGCCGGAGGCGAGCACGAGTTGCGTCGCGCTGTCCTGGCCCTGTGTCGGGCTGCCGTGCGAGAACGGCGAGAACAGCGGCAGCCACGTCGACGAGCGGCCTATGGTCCAGACGTTGAAGTCGTAGGCGCTGTTGGTGGGATCCAGCCCTCCGGTGGCGTAGACGTCGCCCATCGTGGTGACGGCGATCGCCAGGGCGTCGCCCAGCTTGTCGGCCTCGTACGTGTCGCCCAGTGTGCCGGTGCTGCCGAACCTCCAGATGGTGAATCCCTCGTAGAACGCCCCTCCCGCGGTGACGCGGCCGATCCCGTCCATGTCGCAGGAGTAGCACTTGGCGCCCTCGTCGTTCGGTGTCGGGATGCTGGTGACGTACCGCGTCGTGCCGTCGAGGCTCATGCGGAAGATGAGGCCCTCTTCGTACCCCTGGTCGGCGCTGTACTGGCCCACGCCGCAGAGCCCGTTCCTCTTGGAGCGGAGCTCCGTCACGGCGTCGTTCCGGCCGGCGTGCCCGACGCTACGCGACCAGAGGCGCTCGCCGGACTTTTCGTAACAGACGACGCCGACCTGCGTCGTGCGGTCCGTCATCAGGCGCTCGCCGGCGAGGTAGATCCTCTCGCTCGGGCCGAGCGCGAGCTGGGTCGCCCCTCGCACCGTCGTGTACGAGCGCTGCCAGGCGAGGAAGCCGCCCGAGGTGTACTTGACGAGGCGCAGCGCCGGCCGGCGGAGCACGGTGGCCTTGCTCATCCCGCCGATGTAGATGGCCCCGCCGGTCGTGACCGCCATCTCGCTCGCTTGGATGCGGCCACCCGGCAGGGTGAGCCGGCGCGCCCACAGGAGCTTGCCGGCGCGGCTGTACTTGACCGTGAGCAGCGCCTTGTCCTCGCCCTGCGTGCCGCAGGCGACGACGTTGCCGGCGCTGTCGACACCGATGTCGGCCAGGGTCTCGGTCCCGTCCTTGTCGTAGGTCTTGGCCCACTGGCGCACGCCGTCGGCGTCGTACCGGGCGACGACGAAGTCGCCCGCGTCGGAGGTGTCGCTCCGCGTGCCGGCGACGTAGACGTCTCCTCCGGTGCCGGTGACCGCCAGCTGGGCTCCGCGCACGATCGCGCCGTAGCCCGGCTCGTAGACGTGGAGCCAGAGTTCGCCGCCCGCCGCGGCTGCGGCCGCGCCGGGCGGCAGCACGACGGACGCGAGCAGGGTGAGAAGAAGGAAGGTGCGCCAGTGTCGTCTCATGGTCCCCCGATCACGAGTCCCCTCACAGCGATATCGCGAGTGTACACCCCGGTACGAGCAGCGCCGTTGGGGTGCGGCCGCCTGGCTGGAAGAGGTCCGCCTCGGCGCCACACCGTTGACGCGGGCACGCTGTGGGACGACGATGCGGACGGACGGGCGCGGCCGACGGGGAGGCGCGCGGCGCGGGCCGGGGACCCGTCCGGGACTTCTGGAGGGGAGGTCGTCATGGGTTCCTGGATGGCATCGGTGCGCGGGGCGAGGTTCTCGGCGCGAGGCCCGGCGCTCTTCGCGCTACTCGCGCTACTTGCGCTCGGCCTCGTCGCCTGCGGCGGCTCGGCCTCCACCGGCGGCTCGGACGAGGGGTCGTCGGGCGGCGGGGACGGCGCGGCCGCCGCCGAAGACAGCTTCACGGCCGCCTACCCGACGGCTCTGGAGGCCATGCAGGCCGTGGCCGAGGATTGCATGCCGCTCGGCGCCGGCACCGGCGGCCTGGCTCTTGCCGACGTGCCGAGCAACTGGTCCTTCACCTTCTACTCCCCCGGCAAGAACATGCTGTACATCGTCGACGTGGAGCACGGCGCCGCCGGCGAGCCGCGCGAGTTCATCGAGGCGCCCAAGGGGACCGAGATCACCAAGAGCATCGACCCCGCGACGATCGAGGTCGGGGCCGCGCAGGCGGTGGCCATGGCCCGGGAGTTCGGCTCCCAGTCCGGGACCCTGCCGAAGAACGTGTTGGTCGCAGGGTCGTTCGCGCAGACGCCCCAGTCCGCGGACGCCGGCACGGACATCGGCGTCTGGGAGGTGACGTTCGCCTCGGGAACCGACCTCGCCGACGCGCAGGCGTTCACCGTCGACATGATGACCGGCGAGGTCGCCGCGGCGAAGGAGTAAGCTGGCGCGGTCGTGGACGTCCTCTCGGGCCTCACGCTCGCCGCGCCGGCGGCGAGCCGTCGACCCCGTAGCCCTCCCACGCACTGCGTCTCCACCTTGGGAGGCGGTATGCTCCCGTGGTCAGCACGCACCCCCTGCAGGAGTGGTCGGTTCCGGGAGCCATGAGCAGTACCAGGTCCACCATCTCCTTCGGCTGGTACGTCGTCGCGGCGTCGTTCGTGATCATGTTCCTGAACGCCGGCGCGCGGCTCATGATCGGCGTGCTGGTCAAGCCCATGATCGCCGACTTCGGCTGGAGCCGCAGCGCGGTCTCTCTGGCCGTCTTCGTCAACATGGCCGTCTTCGCGGTGTCGATCATCGTCGCCGGCCGCCTCTACGACCACTACGGCGCCAAGTGGATCGTCCTCGTCTCCAGTGTGCTGTTCTCCGGCGGTCTGATGCTCATGGCCGCGATGACCAGCCTGTGGCAGTTCATCCTGTTCTACGGTGTGATCTCCGCGGCAGGCCTGGGCGGGACCACATCGGTCATCTTCGGGGCGATCGTGAGCCGCTGGTTCCAGCGGGGCCGTGGCAGCGCCATCAGCCTGGCGATGTCGGGCACGTCGCTCGGACAGTTCGCGCTGGTCCCGCTGTTCACCGCGTTCCTCCTGGACGAGGGGTGGCGGAGCACGATGCTCTGGGTCGGGGTGCTCTGCCTCGTGGTCAATGTGGTCCTCGTGTTCTGGGTGCTCGCCAAGGATCCGAAGGATCTGGGCCGCCGACCGTCCGGACGACAGGCCGCGGCCGCCGCCATCGCCTCGCCGGATGCGGCCGCGGCCGGCCCGTCGCAGGCGCCGCCGCCGACCTCGTCGGAGCCGCGCTCCCTCGGCCTGCGCGAGGCCATGCGCACGGGGTCGTTCTGGCTGTTCGCGGTGGCCATGTTCGTGTGCGGCGCCGGTGACTTCCTGCTCACGACGCATCTGGTGCCGATGGCCACCGACCACGGCGTGCCGACTTCCACCGCGGTGGCCATGCTGGCGTGGTTCGGTCTGCTGAGCCTCGGCGGGATCCTGCTCGCCGGTCCGATGTCAGACCTCGTCGGGGACAAGATCCCCATCGCCGGAGCCTTCGCGTTACGCGTCGCCCTCTTCCTGCTCGTGGTGCGCTATCAGAACACCGCGGCCTTCTGGGCCCTGTCGCTGGGGTTCGGGTTCACGTTCCTCATCACGGCGCCGCTGACGACCACACTCATCGGGCGCATGTACGGCTTTGCGAGCATCGGACTGCTCACCGGCTTCATCACGACCGTTCACCACCTGGGGGGCGGGCTCTGGGCCTTCCTCGGCGGCGCGGTGTACGACGCGACCGGGAGCTACAACGTGGCGATGGCGATCTCGGCGGGCGCTTCCGCCGTGGCGCTGGTCTGCACGCTGCTCATCCGGGAGGTCCGGCACGTGGCGCAGGACGAGCGTCAGGGCGCGCAGCTGGGAGATGAAGTCCGGCCGGCCGCGATCCGGCTCGCAGAGCCCTGACCAGCGCCGAACGTGTACGGGCGGCCACATGACCGCCGGCCGGGAAGGCGTCCGCAGGCCTCGCGTTCTCGAGGCCGAGAAGCGCTCGCTCAGTCGATGACCGGCGGGATCGCCGACTCGCTGCCCGGCAGGCCCGCGGAGCGACGGCCGGCGGCGATCCCGCAGGCGGCGAGCATCGCCAGCGCGGCGATGATCAGCGCCATGCCGGCGGCCTCCGTAGCGGAAGGCCGCTCCCCGAGCTGGATCCACGAGGCCGCGACTCCCACCACGGGGACCGCCAGCGCTCCCATCCCGGCGCCGCCGGCCGGTAGCGCGCGCAGCGCGATAATCCAGAGACCCCAGCACAGCGCGTTCGAGAGGAGCGCCGAGTACGCGAGACAGGCGATGAAGGCGCCGGTCCAGTCGGGCCAGCCGCTCCGCGTTGCCGCCGCGATCACGATCAGCGGCACTGCGCCGGCGACCATTTGCCAGGCGGTCAGGGAGAGCGCGTCGACGTCGGAGCGGCGCTGCAGGAGCTTCACCAGCAGCGCTCCTCCCGCCCAGGCGAGCCCGGCGGCGGCGGCCAGGATGCCGCTGAGCGCGCCGCCGATGTCCCACGGGCGGACGACGAGGACGAGGCCGGCGAACGCGAGCGCGACGGCCGGCCACTGCAGGCCGCGGAGCCGCTCGCCGAGGAAGAGCCAGGCGAGAAGCAGCAGCCAGAACGTCATCGTGTAGACAAGCACCGAGACCTTGCCGGCGCCGCCCACGCTGAGGGCCAGGGTGGCCAGGCTGTTGAACAGCGTCGTCTGGAGAAGGCCTATCGCCACGGTCCAGCGGAGCGGCGGCGGCCGTAGCGACCGCCCGGTCGCGAGCAGCAGCCCGAAGAGGCAGATGGCACACGACGCCGTGATGAGGGCGATGAAGGTGAATGGCTTCGCGTAGTCCAGCGCGACCTTGCTGACCACCCAGCTGTAGCCCCAGATCGGTGCGATCACGGCGAGAGAAAGGACGCCCAGGTCACGAGTGCGGTGCTGCTGGACGTCGGGCATGGCCCCATGCTAGCCGACGCAGGGGACCGGGGCACGGGCGGATCGGGCTCGTATCCCGCCTGGAAGACGTAGAATGCCGCCAGCGACGCTCCGCTGAAGGGGACCGACCGGGAGGAGTGGGGAATGGCGACGCGGCTTGTGCGCTGGTACCGGCTGGAGCCACCGTCGCTGCCCGTCCGCTCCTGGTTGCCCCACTATCAGCGCCGCTGGCTGCGCCCGGACCTCATCGCGGCGCTGGCGGTGTGGGCGGTGCTCGTGCCGGAGGGCATGGCGTACGCCTCGCTCGCCGGCATGCCGCCCGAGACCGGACTCTTCGCCGCACTGGCGCCGCTCCTTGCGTACGCCGTCCTGGGCACCTGCCGGCAGCTGACGGTCGGGCCGAGCTCGGCGATCGCGGCGTACTCGGCGGCCGCCGTCGCGCCGCTCGCCCTCGGCGACGGCAGTCGCTTCATCGCCCTCTCGGCGCTGCTCGCCCTGCTGGTCGGCGCGCTGCTGCTCTCCGCCGGTCTCGCCCGCGCCGGGTTCATCGCCGATTTCTTCGCGCGCCCGGTGCTGACCGGCTTCGTGGCCGGCCTCGCCCTGGTCATCGCCGTCGGACAGCTCTCGAAGCTGGTGGGGGTGGAGGGCGGCGGCACCGGCTTCTTCGGCAAGCTCGCGGAGCTGGTGCGCCAGCTGGACGACGCCAACCTGCCGACGCTGGCCGTGGGCGTGGTGGCGCTGGCGCTCATCTTCGCCATCCGCGCCTTCGCGCCGAAAGTGCCGGCGATGCTGATCGCCGTGGCGCTCGGCATCGCCGCCGTCGCCGCGTTCGGTCTGGAGGAGAATGGCGTGGCCATCGTCGGCACGATCCCCGACGGGCTGCCTTCGCTGACCATCCCCAGCATCGGCCTCGGCGACGTGATCGACCTGCTGCCGGACGCCGTGGCGCTGGCGCTCATCTGTTTCGCGGAGTCGGTGGCCGCGGCGCGCGGGTTGGCGGCCAAGCATCACTACGAGGTGGACGCCGACCAGGAGCTCATCGCGCTCGGCGTCGCCAACCTCGGAGCCGGCCTGTTGCAGGGCTTTGCCGTCGACGCCAGCCTCTCTCGCTCCGCCGTGGCCGACGATTCGGGGATGAAGTCGCAGCTCTCCAGCATCGTGCTCTTCGGCTTCCTCATCGTCACGATGCTCTTCCTCATGCCGCTGTTCCACGATCTGCCCGAGGCGGTGCTGGGGGCGATCGTCATCGCCGCCGTCGCTCACCTGATCGACTTCGGCGCCTTGCGCCGCCTGCGGCGGACGGATTCGACCGACTTCGTCCTCGCCATCCTGTGCTTCGCCGGGGTCCTCGTGTTCGGGCTCCTCGTCGGGCTGGCGATCGCGGTGGTCCTCTCGCTGCTGGCGCTCGTGTATCGAGCCTACCGCCCCAGCTTCGCCGTCCTCGGCCGGACGCCCGGGGCGGTGGACGACGAACGGCTTCGGTACCGTGGCATCGAGGACCATCCCGGCAGCGAGACGTTCCCCGGCCTCGTGATCCTGCGCATCGACGGTGAGCTCTTCTTCGCCAACGCGCGCTGGTTCCGCGAAACGGTCCGCGCGCTGGTCCGCGAGCAGACTCCTCCCGTGCGCGAGCTGCTCGTGCACGTGGGCGCGGTGCCCCACCTGGACACCACCGCCGCAACGATGCTCAAGGAGTTGATCGGAGAGCTGCGGGGAGCGGGCGCCGACCTCGCCTTCGCCAGGGCCACGACCGGCCTTCTCCACGACATGGAGCGCAACGGCATCGTGGAGCTCGTCGGCGAAGCACGGTTCTTCGATACGGTGGCCGCCGGGGTCGACGACTACCTGCGCCGCGTGGACCCCCGGTCCGCGATGGACCTGGGGTAGACGACCCGGCTGCGCTCAGGTATCGCGCTGCAGGACGCCGACGGCGACTGATTCCTGCCGGCGGGCGCGCTTGACGCTGTACATGCGCTGGTCGGCGCGCGCCAGCAGTTCATCGATCTCGCCGAGCTCCGCGTGGTTGGCCACCATGGAGCCGAAGCTGACCGAGAGCTCGAACTCGCCCCCGAGCTCCGCGCGCTTGGCGCGCAGGGCGTCCTGCAGACGCAGTTCGATCGCCTCGCGGTCCAGCAGTTCGTCGCGGTCGCGGCCGAGCAGCGCCATCGCCGCGAACTCGTCACCGCCGAGCCGCGCCACCACGTCCTTCTCCCGGAAGGCGGCGCGCAGCACGTCGGCGACGGCGACCAGCAGCTTGTCGCCCTCAGCGTGGCCCCTCTCGTCGTTGGCGCGTTTCAGGCCGTCCACGTCGAAGTACATGAGCAGCACCTGCCGGTTGCCGCGTCTCGCACGGCGCCTGACCTCGTCGACCTTCACGAAGAAGCCACGCCGGTTGAGCAGGCCGGTCAGCTCGTCGACGTCCGTCAGGCCGCGCAGGAACTCCTCCAGCTCCTTGTGCGCGGCGATGCTGTGGCTGACGGTCAGGCAGAGCCGGCGGCCGCCGATCTCGACGATGCGCGCGGTGACCTCGACCGGCATGCGCTGTCCGTCGCTCGCGACCTGCACGGTCTCGTAGGCCAGCGTGCCGGCCTCCGCGAGGGCTGTTGCGCGCCTCCGGACGAGGCTGCGCGCCTCGGGGGCGAGGACGTCTTCGGCAGTCATCGCCAGCAGCTGGGAGCGCGAGTAGCCCAGCGTCAGGCAGGCCGCCTCGTTCACCTCGACGACCTGACCCGGACGGCCGTCATCCGCGAAGCGGTGCACCAGGATGACGTCACTGGCCGCGTCGAAGAGAGCCCTGTAGCGACGCTCGCTCTCGAGCTGCTCCTGGTGCGCCTCGGTGAGGGAATCGAGCGTGAATTGCACCGCGCTCCGCCGAGAGACGACGGTGAGGACGACGAGGCCGAAGAGCAGGGCGCTGAGGATCCCCTCCATGGAGACGGGCCCCAGCCACTGCGCTATTGCGACGCCGCCGGCGCAGGCGATGAGGACGAGATCCGTCCACCGCTTCATCCGCGGACTCCCGGATGTGCGGCGCACGTGCAAGCTCGCCGATCGCGCCCGCTCACGTCATGCTCCTCGCCTGGTCGTGTCGCCCTTGTCCGGGCTCTCGACACAGCCATCGGCCAGCCGCGGTGCATTCACCAGCCCCACTAGACACATGTACCTAGGGGGTTTGGGCAAGGGTCCTCGGGCCGCCCGGAGGCAGGTGTCCGTTGACGTGCGACGCCGCGTGCGGCACTGCCGGCGGTACTGAGGTGAGGTGAGTGACGGCGCAGATCAGAGACGCGCCGCACTACCCCGACCCGGCGGCCGTGCGATCAGAACGAGCGCACCGCCCGCACGGAGCGGACGTTCGTCTTGTAGTCCGTGGCCTGGCGGCCGTTGTCCTCGGGGTCCGCGCTGCCGACCATGAAGTACTGGTACCAGGCGAGGACGAGGCCGAACTCGCCGGCGCACTCAGACGAGCTCCAGTAGGCCTGGAAGTACTTGGACGGATTGAAGCCGCCGATCTCCTCCTGGTTCTTGTACAGCTTGTCGAGCTCGTCCTTGCTGGGCAGATACCAGTCGTCGTAGCCGCCCTCTTCGAGGTCGGCACAGATGTACGCGGCTCCGGCGGTGCAGTACACGTAGCCGATGGTCTCGTTTCCGAGCCTCTGTGCGACGATGGCCTGCGTGTTCGCCCGACCCGTGCCCAGCGCGAGGCCCTGCGCCGTTGGGCCGATCAGGTCGCTCGCGAGGTTGCTCCAGGCCACGTTCCAGGGGTCGACCGGGGTCTGGTCGGTCGAGGCGGCGATCAGGCCGTGCGTCTCTCCGGGCACGTAGCCGGGGTCGCCGCTCCGCAGGATGTAGGCGACCTTGCCGCCGCCGTAGGCGTCCCCGATCGCGAGCGCGACCTTGAAGCTGCGGCTCGCGCTCCACGGGCCGGCGCCACGGGCGTTGCGGGCCCGGACCTTCCACGTGTACGCGAGGTTCTTGTCGAGCGCGCTGCCGAAGCGCCACGAGAGCTTGGCGATGCCCGACTTCGTGAGCTTCAGAGCGCCGGACTGGTACACGCGCACCTCATACCGCGCGGCGCGCGGCGCCTTGCTCCAGGCGAACAGCGGCTTGACGGACTCGATGGTGCCGGAGGGGGACTTGGCGGCGGGCCGGCCGGGTCTGGCGAGCGCTCGTCCGGACGCCTGGTCGGCCGCCGCCGCGGCGCCGGCGCCGAGGGCGGCCAGCAGCAGCGCCAGGAGGAGCATCCCGAGCAGCACCCGGGGCCCGCGTTCCCAAGTGTTCTTCCTCGTGCGCCATATCTCGTCCCCCTCCGCTCGCCGCCCACCTGCGACTGCAGTATCCATCCGACCCCACGAGGGCGCAATGCAGGACTGGCCGGCCGGGACACGTTGACCACCGACAGATCCGGACGTAGCGTCGAGCCTGGGCGCATCGTCGGCGATCTCGACGCCGACCAGCTCACTGAGGACCGATCGGAGGCGCCGATGAGCGATGTGGACGATCGACTGGCTCTGTTGCGGCAGCGTGTCGAACGGCTGGAGGCGCAGATGGCGTTCCTGCAGCGGAGCCTCGGCGTGAGCGACGAGCCCGCGCCGGAGTGGCAGCTCTCCGCCGAGGCCGCCGACCTGATCTCGCGCGGCGAGCGCAAGGAGGCGGTGCGGCTGGTCCGAGAAGAGACGGGCGCCAGCCTCAAGGACGCCGTGCGCATCGTGGACGGCTTCCACGGCGCGCCGCCGAGGGTCTGACCGGGCGCGGCTGCAAGGGTAGCCCGCCCTCGGCCCGATGGTGCAGGATTGGCGTCGGGAACGTCCGTAAGCTGCCGGGAGGATGACATGATCGCGAAGAAGAAGTGGAGCGAGCTCAGCAGCCGCAATCGCCGGCTGCTCGCCGTCGTCGGAGTCGTCGAGGTCGTCCTGCTGGCGGCGGCGCTCTTCGACATCAAGCGGCGGCCGGCCGAGCAGATCAAGGGCCCGAAGTGGATGTGGCGTTCGTTGGCGTTCGTCAACATCGTCGGGCCGCTCGCGTACTTCGCGTTCGGGCGGCGGCGGCACGAGGCCATCCGCTGACCGGGCACGGCACGGAGCGGGATGGAGGCGTCCCTCAGGAGGACAAGGACTGGAACGCCGAGTGGATGCGGCTGAGCGACCGGCGTGAGGCCCCCCACGACGCCGCGTTCTGGGACCGGCGCGCCAGGCACTTCCGCGGCGGCGACGCGGCGTCGCCGTACGTCGCCGGCTTCATCGGGCACCTGCGCGCGCGGCACGGCGAGAGCGTCCTGGATGTGGGCTGCGGCTCGGGCGCGCTGGCGCTGCCGCTGGCGCGCGCCGGGCACGACGTCGTGGGCCTGGACTTCTCCGCCGGCATGCTGGACCTGCTCCGGCGGCAGGCCGCCGGGGAGGGTCTGCGGAACGTGACGACGATCCAGGTCGCCTGGGACGACGACTGGCGCGCCGCCGGCGTCGAAGTGGCCGACGTGGTGATCGCGTCACGATCGCTGGACGTGCACGACCTGCGCGCCGCGCTCCAGAAGCTCGAAGCGTTCGCGCGCCGCCGCGTCTGCATCACCCTGCCGGCCGATGGCATCCTCTACCCGCAGCTGCTCGCGCACGAGGCGGTCGGCCGTCCGTGCGTGAGGCGCGGCGACCAGGCGACGGCGGTCAACGTGCTCCGCCAGATGGGGATCGAGCCCGAGGTCGGCTCCCTTGAACATGTCAGCGCCAGCCGGTACGAGAGCCCGGAGGCCGCCCTCGAGTCGCTGCACCGCATGATCGCCCCGGCCGGCGAGCGCGAAGAGCGCGCGCTGGAGCGCTACGTGGCCGCGCACCTCGTCGAGACGACCGGCGCGGCCGGCGCGCCGGAGTGGCGTCAGGAGCCCCAGATCACCGTCCGCTGGGGCTTCATCGCGTGGGACAAGCCCGTGGAAGCGCCGTGAGCCTCAGTCCAGCGTGAACGTCTGGACGGTCTCCTCCAATGTCCCCTTCATCGAGTCCCAGTCCGCGGAGACGGCCTGGGTCGTGAGGTCGAACTCGTTCTCACCCTTGATGAGGATGTAGAGCCTGCAGGTGAGCTGTTCGCCGCCCTTGGTGAACTGGTAGTCCACCGAGAACCCCGGAGTGCCGTTGAGCTCGAGTGGGGTGACCTCGCCGGTCATCTTGCCACCGGGGATGTCGGCGATCATCTTCGAGATCGCCGTCTGAAGGTCGGCCTGCAGCTTCGGGACATCCTTGGCTTTGACCTTCCGGCCGATCGGGTGGACGGCCACCCTGAGGCCGTTCGCGTACTGGTCGTCGACGAGAGGCCCGTCCTTGTCGGCGAAGGCGATCGCGTACTCCTCACCGTTGGACGGGGTGAGGGTGACCACGCTGAGCGGCTCGGAGTACATGAGCGTGAACCCGTATTGGGCGTTGGTGTACTCGGTCTTCTCGCCTCCGGCCCCGCCGTCCCCGGAGCTGCCGTCTCCCGACCCGCCGCCGCATGCCGTCATCGTGATGGCGAGAGCGATGGCGACCGCCGCCACCGCGATGCCCCTGCGCAACGCCTGCATGACCTCTCCCTCCGCCGGTTGTACCCCACAGGTATCGGCGGCGCCCCGGCCGCCCTTGCCCGTTCACGACATGCTCGCAGCGCGCTCCCGCGTTGTCCATTGTTGGCCTAGTACGCCCTGGTATGTCCTTCTGCTGCGGGCATCCACGCTATACTTGTCCGCCCATGGTGTGACCATGCGCGGGAACGCCTGAGGAGTTCGGATCCGCTGCAGGCGATCACGATCACGGAGACCCCGGAGGATGCAGGCTAGTGGGTGCTGAACCAGGACTGAGCCGCCGGCCGGTGGTCGCGATGATCGGGATGGCGACACTGGACTACCTCTATCTCCTCGAAGAACATCCCACTGCGGATTCGGTGAACCCCGCGCTCGAGTACCACACAGTGGTGGGGGGAGCGGCCGGCCGCGGCGCGGTCGCCGCGAAACGGCTGGGGGGTGCGACCAGGCTGCTGGCGACGTGCGGGACGGGCGTCCACGCCCAGGCCCTGAGGGCGCATGTGGCCGCCGAGGGCGTCGAGTGCACGTGGGTCGCCTACGACCAGCCCTCGCAGCACTCGGCGGTGATCGTCGCGCGCGGAGACGCGACCCGGACGATCATCTGGCTGCCGCAGCCGAGGGCGGATGCACGCACGTTCGAGCAGTTGCCAGAGTTCCTCGAAGGAGTCGACGTCGCACTCCTCGACGCGACCGACGAAGGCCTGGCGTCGGCGGCCCTCGACGAATGCGAGAGCCGAGGGATCACCACCGTCATCGACACCGGGAGCGGGCGGCCGTGGACGGCGAGCCTGCTGGGCCGCGTCGATCACGTGATAGCGCCCGAGACCTTCGTGCTGAAGGAGACGGGCCACCCGGCGGAACGGGCAGCCACCGAGCTCTGGGGCGACCACGGCAGGGTGGTGTTCGGCGTGACCCAAGGGCCGAGGGGCGGGGTGTACACGACGGGGAAGGAGCCCGAGCGCATGGCGCGGTGGGATGCCGCGCCGGTCATCGGCGTCGACTCCTGCGGAGCCGGCGACACCTTCCACGGCGCCTACGCCTGGGGGCTGGCGAAGGGTCTGACGCTCGCCGAGTGCTTCGAGACCGCCGCCTGGTCCGCGGCGCTGAAGGTCGCTCAGCTCGGCAACAAGGGCATCCCGACGCTGGAGCAGCTCGAGGACGCACGCGCGTCGGCTGGCGCCGGCAAGCGCGACAGACCACACCAGGAGCAAGCGACGCGGACCTGAAAGGCACCCTCCCGATCGGCGGAGAGCGCTGCGCGGCTGCGCTCCTGCCCCGGCGTCAGGGAGCGAAGACGTCGCCTATGGCTGCGCTCTTGCGGTAGACGGTGCCGCGGAAGTGGGCGATGAGGGCGCCGGATCCGTCCGTGACGTCGATGAGATAGGTCGCCAGCTTGGGGTTGCGGGCGACCTCTCGAGCCTCCGCGGTTAGCGTCCCACTCTGCAACGCCTGGAAGTAGGAGATGCTCGCGTCGATGGAGAGCGCGAGCACGCCGTGCGAGTTGGCGGCCGCCGAGAAGGCGGCGTCCGCCAGGGAGAAGATCGCGCCGCCGTGCAAGGTCCCGGCGCTGTTCAGGTGCTGCGGCCCGACGGTCAGCCGCGCCGTCGCCCGCCCGTCGCCATACTTGAGCAGCTCGATGCCGAGGTGCCGGGCGAAGGCATCCTGCTCCACGAAGCGCTTGAGGTCGTCCATGGCCAGGCTCCCGGGTCGCCGAAGGGTCTTGCCGCGTCCGCGGACCGCCGCGGCGCAGGTCCGGCGGAGCCTACCGCGAGCACGCCGGCGGCGCCAGCATGCAGGCCGGCGCTCGAGCGGCAGCCTGGTCTGGGCCGGCCCCGCTCTGTCCGTCCCTCCCGGGAGGTACGACCGCGCAACCCGGAATCCCTCCGGGGAACGACTCCATCCACCTCCCGCGGGAGGTTCGCGCTCGCCCGCGTCCCGATAGCCTCACCTCGTCAGCAGACTCGGAGGTGGAGCCATGAGGACGGTCAGGCCGAGAAGGTCCATCTGGTTCGGCATCGGCGTGGTGACGGCGTTCTTCGTGGCCGTGACGCTCGCGGTCGGATGGGTGGGGAGCGGCGCGCCGGACATCCCGCACGCGGCCGGCGGCGACCACGCCACGTGTGCCGCCTGTCACCCGATCGACCGCCTGCCCGGCGACCACCGTGGCCGGATCGACGCCAGCTGCCGCTCGTGCCACTCGGAAGGGTCCGCCGAGGCGAGCGCCCCGGCGGGCAGACCGGCGACGCCCGCGGTGGCCGACGCCGAGGCAGTCGGGTCGTCTGCTACCCTCGCGACATGATCGAAGGCGTCGGACTGGTCCTCGAGGGCGGCGGCATGCGCACCACCTACACGGGTGGCGCGCTGGACGCGTTCATGGACGCCGGCGTCGATCTGGGCTACGTGATCGGCGTGTCCGCCGGGGCCAACGCCGGCTCGCACTACGTGGCGAAGCAGCGCGAGCGCAGTCACCGCGTGTTCGTCGACCTGGTCGCGGACCCGCGGTACGCCGGCTGGCGCAACGTGGTGCGGGAGCGGAGCTGGTTCGGCATGGACTTCATCTTCCGGACCCTGCCGGACGAACTGGCGCCGTTCGACTACGACGGCTTCAAGGCGTCGCCGCGGACGCTGGTCGCCGGCGTGACCGACTGCGCCACGGGCGCGGCGCGGTACTACCCGCAGCAGAAAGAGGACCCCCGGTGGTTCGTGCAGACGCTCCTCCGTGCCAGCTGTAGTCTGCCGATCCTTTCTCCGCCCGTGCTGGTGGAGGGGAGCCCCTGCGTCGACGGCGGCGTGAGCGACTCCATCCCGATCCTGCGGGCGATCGGGGACGGCAACCCGCGCAACGTGGTGGTGCTCACGCGCAACGCGGGCTACCGCAAGCCGCCGCCGCGGTTCCGGACCTTGAGCCGGGCGCTGCTGGCGCGCAACCCGGCGGTCCACGCGGCGATGCTCCGGCGGCCCGTGGTCTACAACGCGTCCCTCGACCTGGTGGCGTCGATGGAGCGGGCCGGCTCGGCCTTCGTCCTCCGGCCCGTCCGCCCCCTCGTGGTGGGCCGCATGGAGCGCGACCTCACCCGTCTCGAGGCGCTCTACCGCCAGGGCTACGACGAGACGATGGCGAGGATGCCCGAGCTCGAGGCCTGGCTGCAAGGGTAGCTCGACTCCGGCACGCTCCGCTGTCGCCGTCGCCGGACTCCGCCTGGTGTGGGTCCGCCAGGTATATCCGTCTAGGGAGGGTTGCCCATGGCGGCCGGGATGTCGATGCACCCGATTGGATGCGGCCGCCCGTAGCGGTCGCGCAACGGAACCGGAGCGTGGTCCCCGCGGCAGCTCGGCGGTCGGCGCTTCCGGTCGAGGCGCGGGAAGGTGAGGGTGCTATGGAGGCAAGCCTGAACACTCCGGCCGTGACGGCGATCTCCGCCGGCCGTCGCCGGCTCGGCGCGCTGCTCGTCGCCGACGGCCTGGTCAGCCAGCACCAGATCGAGGCCGCTCTGGCGTGCCAGCAGATCGAACGGCGCCGGCTGGGTGACGTCCTCGTCCGTGAGGGACTCGTCTCGGAGAAGGATCTCGTCGAAGCCCTGGCGGCGCAGCTGCGGCTCGAGGTCGCGGATCTCGACAAGGTCTACTTCTCGCCCGAGACGCTCGCCATGCTGCCGCGCGACTTCATGGTCAACCGGCGCGTGCTCCCGCTCGAGCTGAAGGACGACGGGACCCTGGTGCTGGCGATGACCGACCCCTTGGACATCGTCGCCATCGACGAGGTCAGGCTGCGCACCAAGCGCGACGTGCACGCCGTGATCTGCACCGAGAGTGCGTTCGAGGAGGCCAGCGCCACCTTCTTCAACACGAGGGGCAAGCTGCGAGAACTCAGCGAGGAGGAGGATCCGCTCGTCGCCGACGACGCCGCCCTCGCGCACGATGCCTCGATCATCGAGATCGTGGACGGCCTCATCTCCGATGCGGTCAGCATGAAGGCCTCTGACATCCACGTCGAGCCCCACGCCGAGGCGCTGCACGTGCGCTGTCGCATCGACGGCGTGCTTCACAAGCTGCGTGAGTTCCCCCCCGAGGTCCAGGCGGGCATCGTCAGCCGCATCAAGATCATGGGCAACATGGACATCGCCGAGCGGCGCATGCCCCAGGACGGCCGCACCTCCTTCGAGACGAGCAGCGGCGACGAGGTCGACCTGCGCCTGGCCTCCATCCCGACGCTGCACGGCGAGAACATCTCGATCCGCATCCTCGAGGTCTCGCCCCTGCCGCCGGCGCTCGACGCGCTCGGCCTCAGCGGGCCCTCACTGGAGCGGTTCGAGCAGGCCATCCGCCGTCCGGACGGAGGGATCCTGATCTGCGGGCCGACCGGCTGTGGCAAGTCGACCACGCTGTACACCACGCTCGAGCTGGTCAAGTCGCCGGAGAGCAAGATCTACACGGTCGAGGATCCCATCGAGCGCAAGCTGGAGGGGGTCATGCAGAGCGAGGTCAAGTCGGCCATCGGCCTCGACTTCGCGGGCCTGCTGCGCACGCTGCTCCGCAGCGACCCCGACCTCATCATGGTCGGGGAGGTCAGGGACGCGGAGACCGCCAAGATGGCGGCAGAGGCGGCCATGACCGGGCACCTGGTGTTCTCGACGTTGCACACGCGCGACGCCGCCTCGGCGGTACACCGGCTCGTCGAGATGGGCCTGCCGCCGTATCTGGTCGCCGCGGCCTTCACCTGCATCGTCTCGCAACGGCTCGTCCGCCGCCTCTGCCCGCACTGCAGCAAGCCGAGGACGGTGCGCGCGAGCACCTGGGAGAAGTTCGGCATCGGCGAGGCGCCTCGCCGGCAGATGAAGATCCATGAGGCCGCCGGCTGCAAGCGCTGCTTCGGTACCGGCTATCTGGGCCGCGTAGGCATCTACGAGGTGCTCGCGATGGACGAGGAGATGGCCGACATGATCGAGTGCGGGGTTCCCGTGCGCGAACTCCGCGAGGCCGCTCGCTCCCGCGGCGTCGAGTCCGTGCGCGAAGACGGAGTGCGCAAGATCCTCGCCGGCGAGACGAGCGTCTCCGAGCTGGTGCGAGTGGTCGCGTAGTAACTCCCGGCGCCGGCGGGATGGTGCAGGATGGCGTCAGACGAGTCCGCAAGCTGTCCGGAGGGTGACATGGTCGCGAAGAAGAAGTGGAGTGAGATCAGCCGCCGCAAGCGTCGGCTGATCACCGTCCTCGGCGTCGTCGAGATCGTCCTGCTGGCGGCCGCGCTCTGGGACATCAAGCGGCGGCCGGCGGGGCAGGTGAGGGGCCCGAAGTGGATGTGGAGCGCGCTGGCGTTCGTCGGCTTTGTCGGGCCGCTCGCGTACTTCTCGTGCGGGAGGCGGCGCGGGGACGTCCGCTGACCGCGTCCGGCGCGGGGCGGGGTGATGGGGCAGGAGCCCGAGCTCACCGTCCGCTGGGCGTTCATCGCTTGGGACGGGCAGGTGAGCGACCGAGGTCCGTGAGGGTCACCCCCGTCGACTGCTCCGCCTAGGCGGTTTCGTTGACACGTCATTCTCGAGCCGCTTACATTGAAGTCAGCTCTGGCCGCCGTGACGTCCACCTGGCGAACGAAACGGCAATGACGAACAGACGCGCTCCGTACGGGATGCTCCGAGGTTCCAGCCGAGCGGCGAGGTCTGCCGCTGTGAACGACCATTCTCGCGGACCTCCGCCTCTTGGGCGACCCCGACCTATCCCACCTGGAGGGCATCTGTCATGAAAGCCTTGCGCATCCGCAAACCCAGTCCAGCGCTCATCATCGCCCTTATCGCATTGTTCCTGTCACTCGGCGGCACGAGCTACGCGGCGATCAACCTGCCCGCGAAGAGCGTGGGGACCAAGCAGCTCGCGACAGGCGCGGTGACCGCCGCCAAGATCAAGGCCGGCGCGGTGACCACCGCGAAGGTCAAGGACGGCGCGGTGACCGCCGCCAAGATCAACACCACCGGCCTGACGGTCCCGCACGCCACCACCGCAGACGGGGCGGCGCCCACCGGCGCCGCAGGCGGCGCCCTCTCCGGGACCTACCCCAACCCGACACTCGCGGCAGGAGCTGTGACCGACGGCTCCTTCTCGGGTGCGGGCGCGGCCAGCGTCGCCGAGGCGGGCGGCGTGGTGAGCGTCAGCGGCACCACACCCACGCTGAACGACTCGTTCAACCGGCTTTCTGGGTCGGCCATCACCGTCGTGCGCTACGCCGTCGGATTCTACGAGATCACGATCCCCGGCATCTCCTTCTACTACAATGAGCACATCACCCTGGTCAGCCTCCTTGACACCGGGTCGGCATTCTCCATCCGCGTCAGCAGCGTCAGCAACCACCTGGTGGTGTGCACCTACGATGCCGCCGGCGTGCGCGTCGATCCGTTCGGGTTCTCGTTCGTCGTGTTCAAGTGACATCGGCGACG
>CAIYOD010000074.1 GCA_903927755.1 uncultured Thermoleophilia bacterium
CGCAGAGAGGGTCCCGGGCCCGTTCGCGTGCGAACTCGTGGAGCGTCAGCGCGGGTGCGCGCGACTCCAGCGACGCCAGTCACTGTAACCCTTGTCTCCGGCCAGCCACCCGGTGAGCAGATAGAACGGCTCCATCGCCTCGTTGAGCGTGTTCATGACGACCTGCAGTCTGGCCAGCGAGACCTGGAGCTTCGACATGCTCTGAGTGAGCGACTCTCCGTCGGCGGAGAGGCGCTCGGCCGCCGCCGTGACCTCGTCAACCCTGTGGCTGAGTCCGTCGGCCAGCGGCGTGATGCGCCGGGAGACGGCCGCGCCGTGCTTGGCGAGGCGCCATCCCTTGAGGGCGACGTAGACGAGGGCCGCGATGATGACCGCCAAGCCGGCGAGTGCGACGATGAGGAGTACGTACCAAGGCATGCGCGAAGTGTACCCCGTCGCGCCGGGCGGCGACAGTGCGCCCGGCCGCGGCGGTCAGGGCAGCTTGATGTCGTACCTGCAGATGAGCGCGCAGCCTCGTCCCGCCAGCCGGCTCACCTTGACGACGTCGCCGGTGTGCGGCGCCTCGATGAACAGGCCGTTGCCGATGTAGATGCCGACGTGGTGGTAGAAGGCCGGGTAGCCGAAGAAGACCAGGTCGGCCGGCTGGGCCTGCGACAGCGACACGGGGTCTCCCATGTGCGCCTGCATGGTGGCTCCGTGCGGGAACTGTACCCCGAACTTGGCGTAGACGTAGAGGACGAGGCCCGAGCAGTCGAAGCCGCCCGACGGTGTCGCCCCCGCCCACACGTAGGGGATGCCGAGGTACTTCATCGTCTCTTTGAGGACGGCGATCTGCGCTGGGGTGCCATGGATGGTCGCGAGGTCCACGCCGGCGGCCTTGGCCAGGCGCTCCGAGGCCTCCGCGTCCAGCCGGGCCAGCTCCGAGAGCAGCTTCTTGACGCGCGCGTCGAGGTCCGTCAGGAGCTGCTCGCGCGCCGCCAGCTCGTCTTCGATGGCCGCCTGCTGCTCGCGCAGCCCCATCTCCCGCTCCAGCGCGTCCGCCCTGTCCTCGTCGATCTGCTGCTCGAGCTTCTCGACCTGCTGCTCCATGGCGGAGATGCGGGTGACGGTGTCCTGGTCCGCCTCGTCGATGGAGCGGAAGTAGCCGAGTTGGGTGCCGGCCTCGCCGATGTCGCTCAGGTTGAAGATGACGTCGAGCACGCTGTAGCCGTCGCTCTTGTACATGGCGGCGAGCCGGTCGCCGCGCGTCGCCTGCGCGGCGTCCAGCTGGACGCGCGCGCGCTCGAGATCGCGACGCGCCTCCTGCAGGCGGATGTTGACCGCGTCGAGCGTCGCGCGCGCGACGTTGTACTTCTCCGTGAGCACCTCGGCGCGGCCGTCGAGACGCGCGACCTCCCGGCGCACGCTGCGCGCCTGGGACTGCAGGTCGTCGACGGACGGAGATGCGGGCGCGGCGGCGGGCAGGAGAGCGGCGGCGAGGAGGGTCAGGGCCAGCAGCGGCAGCAGGAGTCCCGCCGCGAGTGCCGCCGCGCGCGCCCCATGCCGCCTGCCTGTCGTCCCGAGCTCTGCCATCTCCGAAGTGTATCGGAACATCCTGCCTGCTCTTTACGCCGCGCGTGAAGACAGTCCCTGCCGGGTAACTTTACAATCGACCTTCATTGCGTATACAATCTGCCGTCCAACGTCGCGGGGTGGAGCAGTCCGGTAGCTCGTCGGGCTCATAACCCGAAGGTCGCAGGTTCGAATCCTGCCCCCGCTACCATCACCTTCCTGGGCGCCCGTTCGGGCGCCTTTTTTGTTGTCCCGGTCGCTCCTTCCGCTGTCGTCGTCGGCCATCGACGCCCCGTGGGATAGAATCGCGCGGCGGCGGGTAACCACCGCCGCGACAGTAGGAAAAACCTGACGTGGTGGTGGAGCATATGAATACTGGGAAAGCCGCGGTCGCCGAGTTCTTCGGCACCTTCTGGCTGGTCTTCGGAGGCACCGGCGCCGCCGTGCTGGCGGCTTCGGTGGGGAACAGCGGGATCGGCTGGCTGGGCGTGTCACTCGCCTTCGGGCTCACGGTCGTGACCATGGCCTACGCTGTGGGCCACATCTCCGGCGGGCACTTCAACCCGGCGGTCACCCTCGGCCTGTGGGCCGGCAGACGCTTCCCCGGCGGCAAGGTCGTGATCTATATCGTCGCCCAGGTGATCGGGGCCATCTGTGCTTCGGCCGTGCTCTATGTGATCGCCTCCGGCAAGGCGGGCTTCAGCCTTTCCGACGGCTTCGCCGCGAACGGCTTCGGCGACCACTCGCCGGCGGGCTACTCGCTCGCCGCGGCGATCGTCATCGAGACGCTCCTCACCCTCGCGTTCCTGCTCGTCATCCACGGCGTGACGGACAGGAGGGCGCCGGCGGGCCTGGCGCCGCTCGCCATCGGCCTCGCGCTGACGCTCATCCACCTGATCAGCATCCCGGTGACCAACACCTCGGTGAACCCGGCTCGCTCGATCGCCCCGGCGCTGTTCGTCGGGGGCTGGGCGCTCGCGCAGCTCTGGGTGTTCATCGTGTTCCCGATCGTCGGCGGTCTCGTCGGCGGCCTGCTCTATCGGTACCTGCTCGAGGTGCCCGCCGCCGAGCGCGACAAGATCGAAGGGCCGGGCGAGGCGACGGAGTAGAGCTCGTCCGCGTGCCTGGACGCACGACCTGAGGGCCGGGGCGCCGGCGTGGCCGCCATCGGCGGCGGCTCCGGCGCCCCGGCCCTCTGCTATGCTCGTCGCAGCTCCCGCGAACCCGCCCCCCCGAAGGAGGCGACATGTCCGTTCTGCTGGTGGTCAACAACGGGCCCTACGGCAGCGAAGGTCCGTACAACGCCTTTCGGCTCGCCGACGCGCTCGCGCTCCGCGGCGAGCACGTCGACCTGTTCCTCATGGGCGACGCGGTCGGCGCGGCAAGGGCCGGCCAGGACCCGCGAGGGGCGCACGTGTCCCTCGAGCAGATGCTCAACGACCTCCTGGAGAAGGGGGTCGACGTGAGCTGCTGCGGAACCTGCTGCACGACCCGAGGACTCACCGAGGATCAGCTCGTCGCGCACGCACGCGTGGCCACCATCCACGACCTCGCCGAGGCGACCGTCCGCAACGACCGCATCGTCTCGTTCTGAGGCCTCCGTGGCGCGCCTGCCCGCCGCCTGTCTCCGGCTCCAGCGCCGCGTCGCCGACGCCGTCGCAGCCACAGGCGCGCTTCGTGCCGGGGAGCAGGCCCTGCTCCTCCTCTCCGGCGGCGCCGACTCCATGGCGCTGCTCTCGCTCGTGCGCGCCGTCGATCGCCGGCTGGACCTCGGCCTGGGGTTCGCCGCGCTGCACGTGGACTACGGGCTTCGCGGCGCCGACTCCGACCGGGACCGGCTGATCGTCGAGCGCGCCTGCCTGGAGGCCGGCCTGCCATTTCACGTGGAGCGCCTGCGCGGCCGGCTCGCCGGCCGGGACTTCCAGGCGCGCGCCCGTGAGCAGCGCTACGGGCGCGCCCGGGAGTTGGCCGCCGCGCACGGCTACGACGTCCTCGCCACGGCGCACAACCGCGACGACCAGGCGGAGACGATCCTGTACCGGCTGGCCAAGTACGCGTCGCCGCGCGGCCTCGCCGGCATGCGGCCGCGCGATGGTGACCTGGCGCGGCCCCTTCTGGGCCTGGGCGCCACGGAGATCAGAGACTACTGTCGCGCCGCCGGGATCGAGTACGGCGAGGACGCGACCAACGCCGCGCCGCTGTACGCGCGGAACGTCCTGCGCCTCGAGGTGCTGCCCCGGCTCGAGGCGCTGAACCCGCGCCTGGCCGAGACGCTCGCGGCGGCGGCGGAGCAGGCGGCGGCCGAGGCGGACGTGCTGGCCGCCGCCACCGCGGCGGCTCGTGATCGGGTGCTGCTGCCGCCAGGCCCGGGCGACCTTGCCGCCGTCGATCTCGCCGCGCTCGGCGCCGAGCCGGCGGCCCTCCGCGCGCTCGTCGTGCACGACCTGCTCCGCGAGGCGATGGGCGGCGAGGCGCTGGTCGAGCGCCGCCTCGTCCAGTCACTCCTGCGCCTCGCGGAGCGCGCCGACGACGCCGGCCGAGTCAGTCTCGGCCGTGGCCTGGAGGCGGCGCGCGGTCGGGGCGCGCTGCGGATCCGCGCCGTCGCCGGAGCCCACGCCTGCTCTCCGGCGGCCGTGGAGGGATCGGTCCTCGTCTCGGCAGGGGAGTCCGGCCTGACGTTGAGCTTCTGCGGCCGCGCGTGGCGGCTGCGCCTGCTTCCGGGCGCGGCCCTGGATCGCGACGCCGCGCTCGCCGGCGAGGCCTTCGCCGGCCTCGCCGCGCCCCCGCGGCGCGTGACGCTGCGCCACGCGCGCCGCGGCGAACGCTTCAGCCCGCTCGGGTTGGGCGGCGAGACCACCGTCGCCCGCTATCTGGCGGCGGCGCGGGTGCCCGTCGAGCAGCGCCCGAGGGCGCCGCTGCTGGACGTCGACGGCCGCGCCGCCTGGGTCGGCGGCGGCCCCGGCAGGGTTGCGCAGGCCTTCCGGGTGCACCAGAGTAGTGTCCTGACACTGCACGTCATCCAGGAGGGAACGTGAACGTGCCGATCGCTGAGGTACTCGTCGACCGGGAGGCGCTGGCCAAGCGCGTCGACGAGCTGGCCGCCCAGATCACCCTCGACTACGCGGGCAAGGAGATCCTCCTCGTCGGTGTGCTCAAGGGCGCCGTGTTCTTCATGGCCGATCTTGCGCGTCGCATCGACGTGCCCGTGGCGCTCGACTTCATGGCCGTCTCGAGCTACGGCTCGTCGACCGATTCGTCGGGCGTGGTGCGCATCCTCAAGGACCTCGACCTGGAGATCGCCGGCAGGGATGTGCTCATCGTCGAGGACATCATCGACTCGGGACTCACCCTGAGCTACCTGCTCAAGAACCTGCGCAGCCGCAAGCCGGCCTCGCTGGAGATCTGCGCGCTGCTCACCAAGCCCTCGCGGCGCCGCACCGAGATCCCCTGTCGCTACGTCGGCTTCGAGATCCCCGACAAGTTCGTGGTCGGCTACGGTCTCGACCTGGCCGACCGCTTCCGCACGCTCGACTACATCGGGGTCCTGACCCCCGAGGCAGCCGCCGATATCGTCGACCAGGCTGGTTCTTTGCTGTAGTCAGGAGGGTATGTTACCGTCACCGGACGGTCGATTTGCAGGCACATCGAGGCGTCGGACCGGCCCGGGTGTCAGCATCCGTCCAGAAGGGTCACCGTGAGCAGATTCATCCGTAGCGCGCTGTTCCCCATCCTCATCGTCATCATCGTGGCCATGTTCATCGAGTGGGTCATCTCGGGGAACAAGTCCAACGACACGCCCAAGTGGGTGTACTCGGCTCCTGGCACGGCAGCTCAGACGGTCCTCGACGACCAGCTGCAGGCGGGCATGGTCAAGAGCATCGTCATCGATCCCCAGGCGAATCTCGCCAACGTCACCGGCACCAGCGGTGTGCAGTTCGTGACGCAGACCAGCGACGCGGCGGCGCTCCAGGAGCAGGTCGAGACCGACTACCCGGTGGTCACGGTCACTCAGGGAACCGTGACCAAGCCCCCGGAAGCCAAGAGCTTCACGAACGACCTCGTCAACGGACGCGTCGCGTCTGTCGTGATGAACGTCAACGATCAGAAGCTGCAGGTGACTCTGGGCGACGGGACCGACAGCGAGAAACCGACCGTCTATGAGGTCGTCTACCCCGATACGGCGACGACCAGCGCGCTCCTCACCGCCTACAACGTCACCGTCGAGCCGACGGCCCCGAAGTCGCCGTGGTGGACGAGCGCCCTGTTCACCATCCTGCCGATCCTGCTCATCATCGGGTTCTGGTTCTTCATCATGAACCAGATGCAGGGCGGCGGCTCCAAGGTCATGAGCTTCGGCAAGAGCAAGGCGAAGCGCGTCAGCGTCGACTCGCCCAAGGTGACGTTCAAGGACGTCGCCGGCTGCGAGGAGGCCGTCGAGGAGCTGCACGAGATCAAGGAGTTCCTCGAGAACCCCAAGAAGTTCCAGCAGCTCGGCGCCCGCATCCCCAAGGGCGTGCTGCTCTACGGCCCGCCCGGCACCGGCAAGACGCTCCTGGCGCGAGCCGTGGCCGGCGAGGCGGGCGTCCCGTTCTTCAGCATCAGCGGCTCTGACTTCGTCGAGATGTTCGTCGGCGTCGGCGCCTCGCGCGTCCGCGACCTCTTCGCGCAGGCCAAGGAGAACTCTCCCTGCATCATCTTCGTTGACGAGATCGACGCGGTCGGGCGCCACCGTGGCGCCGGCATGGGCGGCGGCCACGACGAGCGCGAGCAGACGCTCAACCAGCTGCTCGTCGAGATGGACGGCTTCGAGATGAAGGACAACATCATCCTCATCGCCGCCACCAACCGCCCCGACATCCTCGACCCGGCGCTGCTGCGCCCGGGTCGCTTCGACCGGCAGATCGTCGTCGACCGCCCGGACCGTCCGGGCCGCAAGATGATCCTCGAGGTGCACTCGCGCGGCAAGCCGATCGACAAGGACATCGACATGGACGCGCTGGCCGCGCAGACGCCGGGCTTCACCGGCGCCGACCTGGCCAACCTCGTCAACGAGGCGGCGCTCCTCGCGGCCCGGCACGGCAAGAAGCTCATCACCATGACGGAGCTCGAGGAGGGCATCATGCGCGTGCTCGCCGGTCCCGAGAAGAAGACGCGCATCATCAGCGAGAAGGAGAAGGCCATCACGGCCTACCACGAGATGGGCCACGCGCTGGTGGGCCACTTCCTCGAGTTCACCGACCCGGTGCACAAGATCTCTGTGGTCAGCCGCGGCCAGGCGCTGGGCTACACGATCTCGCTGCCGTCCGAAGACAAGTTCCTGACCACCAAGCAGGAGCTCATGGACACACTCTCCATGACGCTCGGCGGCCGTGCGGCCGAGGAGGTCGTGTTCGGTGAGATCACGACCGGCGCCGCCAACGACCTCGAGAAGGCCACGGCCACGGCGAAGCAGATGATCATGCGCTACGGCATGAGCGAGGAGCTCGGCCCGCGCACGCTCGGCCACGACCAGTCGATGCCGTTCCTCGGCCGAGAGTTCCAGCAGCAGGCCGACTACTCGGAGGAGATCGCGAAGCAGATCGACGACGAGATCAGGCGCATCATCGAAGAGGCGCATCAGCGCGCCAAGGACCTGCTCACCGAGAAGCGCGAGACGCTGGATCGCATCAGCAAGACCCTGATGGTGCGCGAGACCATCGACGCCTCGGAGTTCCAGGCCCTCGTCGATGGACTGCCCGAGGACGAGGTCTTCCGCGAGCGGGACGAGAAGGAAGCGGCGCGCCGTGCGGGCCCGCCGCCGGAGGCGGAGAAGCACCAGCGCGCCAAGCAGCCGCCGGTGCCCAAGCCCGCGCACGTGAACCCGGTCAATCCTGAGGCGACCTGACCCGCCGGCGACGGCTCCTGCCACCACTTGGACAGCGACAAGATAAAGGCCGGCGTGCGCCTCATCCTCGAAGGTATCGGCGAGGACCCGGACCGTCTGGGGCTGCAGAAGACCCCGCAGCGCGTCGCCGACATGTACGAGGACATCTTCTCCGGCATCGGCGCGCCCGATCCGGCGGAGCTGCTGACGGCCATCCCTGGTGACCACCATCGCGAGATGGTGCTGATCAAGGACATCGACTTCTACTCGATCTGCGAGCACCACCTGCTGCCGTTCCACGGGCGCGCGCACGTCGCCTACATCCCCAGCGACCACGGCCACATCGCGGGGCTCAGCAAGCTGGCGCGCGTGGTGCGCCAGGTGGCGGCGCGCCCGCAGCTCCAGGAGCGCATCACGAGCGAGGTCGCCGACGCCATCGAGACGTCTCTGCACCCGACGGGTGCGCTCGTCCTCATCGAGGCCGAGCACCTGTGCATGAGCATGCGCGGCGTGCGCACGCCGGGCTCCAAGACGGTCACCAGCGCCGTGCGCGGGCTCATCCAGACCAGCGAGGCCACGCGCGCCGAGGTGTTCGCCCTGATCAACGCTCCTCACTGACGCGGCCCCTCATGCTGCCGGCCGCGCCGACGTTCTCGCTCGACCTGCCGTTCCCAGCCATCATGGGCGTGGTCAACGTCACGCCCGACTCCTTCTCGGACGGCGGGAAGTACCTCGCCGCCGACGCCGCGCTCGAGCAGGCCCTCACGCTGGTGCGTGAGGGGGCCTCCGTCGTCGACATCGGCGGCGAGTCCACACGGCCGGGCTCCGAGACGGTCTCCGCGGACGAGGAGCTGCGCCGCGTGCTGCCGGTGATCGAGACGCTGGCCGGCAGCGTCGGCGTCCCCATCTCGGTGGACACGATGAAGGCTGAGGTCGCGCGCCGCGCGCTCGCGGCCGGCGCGACGATCATCAACGACGTGAGCGCGTTGCGCTTCGACGACGAGATGGTCGGTGTGGTTGCGGAGTCCGGCTGCCCCGTGTGCCTGATGCACATGAAGGGGCAGCCCAAGACGATGCAAGACGACCCGCGGTACGACGACGTCGTCGACGAGGTCCTTCGCTTCCTGGAGGAGCGCGTGAGCTTCGCGCTCTCCCGCGGCGTGCGCGAGGAGCAGATCATGGTCGACCCCGGGGTCGGGTTCGGCAAGACCGTGGCCCACAATCTCGCTCTGCTCGACGGCCTCGCGCGCTTCACCACGCTCGGGCGACCGGTGCTGCTGGGCGCCTCGCGCAAGCGCTTTCTCGGGGCGATCCTCGGCGCCGAGCCCGCCGACCGCGTCACCGGCACGGTGGCGACGACGGTGATCGGCTATCTCGCCGGCGCCCACATCTTCCGTGTCCACGACGTCAAGCCCAACTTCGAAGCGCTGCGGGTCGCGCTCGCCGTGCGCGAGGGCGTCACCGCTCCCTGACCCCCGCCGGCCGAAGGCAAGGAGGCCAAATCCATGACCCGTAGCCTGTCCATCATCCTCGAAGGCATCCAGTTGCGGGGGCGCTGCGGCGTGACCGCCGAAGAGCGCGCCATCGGCCAGACGCTGGAGATCGACGTCCGGCTCGACCCGCAGGTGCGGGGCGCCGGCCAGAGTGACGACCTCCAGGACACGGTCAACTACAGCCAGATCGTCAACTTCGTGCGCGGGGTCGTCGAGGGCGACGAGTTCAACCTGCTCGAGCGCCTGGCCACGGTCCTGTGCGACGGCCTCTGGGAGGAGTTCGATCCGGTGCTGGTCGAGGTCGCGGTGAGCAAGATCGCGCCGCCGGTGTCCCTCCCGATCCACGCGGCACGCGTGGAGGTGGTGCGCACCTCATGAGCGCGGCGTCGGGCAGGCGTGCGTTCGTGTCGCTCGGCTCCAATCTCGGCGATCGCGCGGCTTATCTCGGCGCCGCGCGCGAAGCTCTCGCGGCGCTGCCCGCCACCTCCGTCGTCGCCGGGTCTCGCCTCTACGAGACGGCGCCTCAGGATCTCCCCGACCAGGAAGCCTTCCTCAACCAGGTGCTCTGCCTCGAGACGGCGCTCCAGCCGCTCGATCTGCTGCGCGAGTGCCAGCGCATCGAGCGCGAGCACGGCCGTGTACGCGAGCTTCGCTTTGGCCCGCGCACGCTCGATATCGATATACTGCTCTTCCAAGACGCCGAGTCCGACGATCCCGAGCTCACGCTCCCGCACCCGCGCATGGTCAAGCGAGCGTTCGTGCTCGTGCCCCTCGCCGAGATCTGGGAGCATGCCAAGGGCATGCCGGACATGGACGTCGCCGGGCTGGGCAGGGCAACCACCCGCACCCAGCAGGTGAGGTTGTACGACGCCACGGAAGGGTGAGCGGTGACCGATCTCGAGCCGGCGCTGACGGGGGAGTCATGACCCGTCCCTACGTCGCCATCCGTTCCGGCGAGCCGCTGCACCGGCGGAGCTTCGACGTGCTGGTGCTGGGCGGCGGCATCGCCGGTCTCACCGCCGCCATCGGCGCCGCCCGCCGCTGGCGCGTCGGGCTGCTCACCAAGTCGACGTTCGAAGAGACCACGACGTTCCTCGCCCAGGGCGGCATCGCCGCGGCGATCGGCGAGGAGGACTCGCCCGACCTGCATTTCAAGGACACCATCGGCGCCGGCGCCGGCCTCTGCGACGAGGAGGCCGTGCGCGTCCTCGTGAACGAGGGCCCGGACCGCGTACGTGAGCTCATGGAGATCTGCCCGCGCTTCGACAAGGTCGACGGGCAGATCGTGCTCGGGCGGGAGGGCGCGCACTCACTTCCGCGCATCGTGCACGCCGGCGGCGACGCCACCGGCAGCGAAGTCTCGAGTGCGCTCGCCGAGGCCGCCCGCGTCGGCAGCCGCGTGCAGCTCTACGAGGACGAGTTCGTCATCGACCTGCTCACCGTGGACGGCCGCTGCGTCGGCGCGCTCACGCTCAACCTCGCCGACGGCGGGCTCACGCTCAACGTCGCCATGGTGACCGTGCTCGCCACCGGCGGCGCCGGGCAGGTGTACGGCCGCACCACCAACCCGCCGGTCGCCACCGGCGACGGCGTCGCCATGGCGTACCGCGCCGGCGCCGCCATCCGCGACCTCGAGTTCGTGCAGTTCCACCCCACAGGTCTGGCGGTGCCCGGTCAGCAGACCGTGCAGCTCATCACCGAGGCGCTCCGCGGCGAGGGCGCCTACCTGCGCAACGCCGCCGGCGAGCGCTTCATGACGGAGTACGACTCCCGTGCCGAGCTGGCGTCTCGCGACATCGTCGTCCGCGGCATGGTCGCGGAGATGCGCCGCGAGGGGACGGAGCACGTGTACCTCGACGCCACCCATCTCGACGCTGCCTGGCTCGCCGAGCGGTTCCCCAGCGTCACCGCGGGCCTGCGCGAGCACGGCCTCGACCTCGCCACCCAGCTCGTCCCGGTCGCCCCCGTGTGCCACTACTTCATCGGTGGTGTCGTGACTGACGTGTGGGGCCGAACCACCGTGCCCGGCCTGTACGCGAGTGGAGAGGTGGCCAGCACCGGCGTCCACGGCGCCAACCGGCTCGCCAGCAACTCGCTGCTCGAGGGCCTCGTGTTCTCCGATCGCGTCGTCCGCGACCTCGACCGCTACATCGGGCGCCTCGGCGAGGACGTGCGCCGCCTCAGCTTCGACATCCCGGAAGGCGCGTCGGGCGAGGGAGACAGTCACGCCGCTTCGGCGCGCAGCCGCCTCACCGGCATCATGCAGCACAAGGTCGGCGTGCTGCGCCGCGGGGCCGACCTGCAGGCGGCGCTGGACGAGCTGAACGGCCTCACGTCCGAGCTGCGCTTCTCGCAGCTGGGTGAGGCCGAGTACGAGTTGCTCAACATGCTCACGCTGGGGACGCAGATCGCCAAGTGCGCGCTGCTGCGCGAGGAGTCGCGCGGCGTGCACCTCCGCGACGACTTCCCGCAACTGGACGACGAGCGCTGGCGCGAGCACATCACCCTGCGCCTGCCGGAACACGAACGCACCGAAGGCGTCGGCAGGGTGGGACCGGCATGAACGGTCTCCAGGGGCAAGCCCCCGAGGGGGGCAGCGGAGGGGCATCGCCCCGAGAGCGCGGGTATCGTCAGGCCGCCCGTATGGCCGTGCGGCGCGCGCTTCGTGAGGACCTCGCCGGCTACGGCGACCTCACCGGGTCGGCTTTCGCCGGCGACGGCCTGGCGCGCCTCGTCGCACGCGAGGCCGGCATCCTCTCCGGCGGCCCCACGCTGCTGGAGACGGCCCACCAGGTCGACCCCGGGCTCACCGTGGAGGTCTTCATCCGCGACGGTGAGCGCTTCGCCGCCGGCGACGCGATCGCCGAGCTGCGCGGACCGCTGGCGGCGATCCTCGCCGCGGAGCGCACCGCGCTCAACTTCCTCTGCCGGCTGAGCGGCGTGGCGACCCTGACGGCCGCGTACGTCGCCGAGACGGCCGGCACCTCGGCGCGCATCGCCGCGACGCGAAAGACAACGCCCGGCCTGCGCGCCCTCGAGAAGCAGGCCGTCGTGCACGGCGGCGGCACGCCGCACCGCTTCGGCCTCTTCGACGGGGCGATGATCAAGGACAACCACGTCGCGGCGGCCGGCGGCGTCGCCGCCGCGGTCGACCTCGTCCGCGCCGGTGTGGCGCACCTGCACGCGCTCGAGATCGAGGTGGACACGCTGGAGCAGCTGGACGAGGCGCTGGCCTGCGGAGCGAGCATCGTCCTGCTCGACAACATGGACACGGCAACGGTCGCGCAGGCCGTCGAACGCGTCGCCGGCCGAGCCGTCGTCGAGGTCTCCGGCGGCGTGCGGCTCGAGCGCGTGCGCGAGCTCGCCGAGGCCGGCGTGGACGTCATCTCCGCCGGCGCGCTCACCACGCGCGCGCCCTGGATCGACCTTGCCCTCGACCTGGAGGTCTGACCGTGCTGCTGGTCGTCGACGTCGGGAACACGCAGACGCACATCGGCCTGATGGACGCCGCAGCCGTGGTCGACGAGTGGCGCATGGCCACCGTGCGGCACCGCACGAGCGACGAGATCGCCGGCATGCTGCAGGGACTCTTCGCGCTCAAGCGCACGCACATGCTGGACGCAATCGACGAGGTCGGCGTCGCCTCCGTGGTCCCGCGGCTCACGCAGCAGTGGGAAGAGATGTGCGAGAAGCACCTCGGGCTCGCGGCCTTCGTCGTCGGCCCCGGGGCGCGGACCGGCATGCGCATCAAGACCAAGAACCCGGGCGAGGTCGGCGCCGATCGCATCGTCAACGCCGTCGCCGCCTTCGAGATGTACGGCGGGCCGTGCATCGTCGCCGACTACGGCACCGCCACCACGTTCGACGTGATCTCAGCCGACGGCGACTACCTGGGCGGCGCCATCGCCCCCGGCATCGAGGTGTCGCTCGAGGCGCTGACGTCGCGCGCGGCGAAGCTCATCAAGGTCGAGCTGATCGAACCGGAGCACGCCATCGGCAAGTCGACCACCGAGGCGCTGCAGTCCGGCGCCGTGTACGGGTTCGCCGGCGAGGTCGAGGGCGTCGTGCACGCCATCTGGGCCGAGCTGGGCGTGAAGTGCCCGGTGATCGCCACCGGCGGGCTCGCCGAGATGATCGCCCGCCATACCGACGTCATCGAGAGAGTCGACCAGTTCCTCACGCTGCGCGGCATCGAGATCGTGATGCGGCGCCAGCAGCGGGGTTGAGGCGACAGGCGTGACCGGCGTGACGGGCGTGGTCGCGCCCGACCCGCTGCTCGAGCCGCTCGCCGTCGGCGGTCTCTCCCTGGAGCGGCGGCTCTTCATGGCACCTATGGCCGGTCTCACGACGTCGGCCTTCCGGCGCAGCGTGCGCCGCTGGGGCGCCGGCCTCGTTTTCACCGAGATGATCTCGGCCTACGGCGTGCACTACGACAACCGGCGCACGCTCGACTACTTCGCCCACGGCGAGGACGAGCGCCCGCTCGGGTTCCAGCTGTTCGGCGCCGACGCCGACGTCCTGGCGGACGCTGCGGGGAGGGCGGTGGCGGCCGGCGCCGACCTGGTCGACCTCAACATGGCCTGTCCCGTGCGCAAGGTCGTCAAGACGGGCGCCGGCGCGGCGCTGCTCGCGGAGCCGGAGCGCGCCGCCGGGATCATCGCCGCCGTGGTCGAGGCCGTGGAGGACGCCGCGCCGGGGCGCGGCGTCCCGGTCACGGTCAAGATCCGTGCGGGGCTGCGGGACGGCGACGAGCTCGGGCGCCTCACGGCGCCCCGGCTCGTCGCCGCCGGCGCAGCTGCAGTCTGCATCCACCCGCGCACGGCGGCGCAGTTGTACCGCGGTCACGCCGACCACGCGGTGACGTTCGCGCTCGCCGCCGAGCTGGAGGTACCCGTCATCGCCTCCGGCGACGTGGACGGGCGGGAGGCGGCGCTGCGGCTGCTGGAAGGCGGCGCCGCGGCGGTGATGCTCGCCCGCGGCGCCCTGGGCGCCCCGTGGCTCTTCGCCCAGGTGCTGGGGGCGGCTGAGCCGCCGCCCGCCGAGAAGCTTGCCGAGGTGCGCCGTTTCGCGGCGGAGGTCATCGCCGACCTCGGCGGCCGCGCCGTCGGCTACCTGCGCCAGTTCTGGCCCAGATTCCGCCGGCACGGCGCGCTCGACAAACCGCTCTCGATGAGGCTGATGCAGGCACGGAGCGAGGCCGAGTTGGGCACGTTGCTCGGCCTCTGACGCCCGCTCGTCGACGGCGTTCCGGCTCCGTTTGCGCTAACACTGGGCATGCCCTATACTTGCTCGCCACTTCGGCACGCGGCCTCGAACGGGGCCGCGTTGCCGCGTGAAAGAGGAGGAATCTGTGGTCGACCGTGAGATCATCCTCACCCCTGAGGGGTTCCAGCGCCTCAAGGAAGAGGTCGAGTATCTGTCGTCCGTCAAGCGCGACGAGGTCGCCGAGCGCATCCGTGCCGCCCGCGACTTCGGCGACATCTCGGAGAACTCCGAGTACGACGACGCGAAGAACGAACAGGCGATGCTCGAGGCCCGCATCTACTCGCTGGAGGAGCGTCTGCGCGGCGCCATCGTGATCGACTCCGACAGCATCTCGACTGAGGTCGTCGGCGTGGGCACCAAGGTCACGCTGCAGGACATGCAGCGCGGCGACGTGGTCCAGTACGCCATCGTGGGTTCGGCCGAGGCCGACCCGGGCGCGCACAAGTTGTCCAACGAGTCGCCGGTCGGCAGGGCGATCCTCGGTCACAAGCCCGGCGACAAGGTCACCGTCGCCGTGCCCCAGGGCTCCAAGAAGTTCAAGGTCCTGGACATCGAGAAGGCCTGACACCCGCCGTGGACGAGCAGCACGCCGAGCACGGCGACGTCTTCGCCGAGCGGCGTGACAGGCTCGCCGCTTGGCGCGAGACCGGCGTCGCGTATCCCACCCGGTACCAGCCGCGCGACGAGATCGGGTCGCTGCAGGCCGCTTATGAGTCGCTCGAGGCGGGGCAGGACTCCTCCGACGTGCGCCGCATCGCCGGTCGCGTCGTCGCGCGTCGCGTGCACGGCAAGCTCACCTTCGTCGTCCTCAAGGACCTGAGCGGCGAGCTGCAGCTGTTCTGTCAGCTCGACGCGCTCGGCGACGAGCGCTACGCCGCGCTCGAGCACGTCGACCTCGGCGATTTCGTCGGCGCCGAAGGCACCGTGATGCGCACCCGGCGCGGCGAGCTCAGCCTGCGCATCACCTCCTGGGAGCTGCTCAGCAAGTCGCTGCGCCCCATGCCCGAGAAGTACCACGGGCTCACCAACGTCGAGACCCGCTACCGCAAGCGCTACCTCGACCTCGCCGCCAACGACGATTCGCGCGAGATCTTCGTCAAGCGCGCCCGGATCATCGCCGCGATCCGCAGGTTCCTGGACGATCGCGGCTTCATCGAGGTCGAGACGCCGGTGCTCCAGCCGCTCTACGGCGGCGCCCTGGCCAAGCCGTTCGTCACCCACCACAACGAGCTGAACCGCGACCTCTACCTGCGCATCGCCACCGAGCTGTACCTCAAGCGCTGCATCATCGGCGGCATCGATCGCGTCTACGAGATCGGCAAGGACTTCCGCAACGAGGGTGTGAGTTTCAAGCACAACCCCGAGTTCACGATGCTCGAGTTCTACGAGGCCTACGTCGACTACAACCACGTCATGACGACGGTCGAACAGATGACGGCGGCCGCGGCCGAGACCGTCGGCGCCCTCAAGGTCACGTTCCGCGAGCACGAGATCGACCTCACGCCGCCGTGGCCGCGTCTCACCATGCGCAAGGCCATCGAACAGGAGACCGGCATCGACATCGGCGCCGAGGACGCGCGCACCGTGACCGACCTCCAGGCGCGCATCAAAGAGAAGGGGCTCGCGGACATCGTGCCGCTCGCGCCCGCTTGGGGCGCCCAGGTCGACGACCTGTTCAGCGAGTGCGTCGAGCCCAAGCTCATCCAGCCGGTGTTCATCACCGAGCACCCGCTCGAGACCAGCCCGTTCGCCAAGAAGACCCCGCACGACCCGCGCTTCGTGGAGCGCTTCGAGGGCTTCATCGCCGGCATGGAGCTGAGCAACGCCTTCAGCGAGCTGAACGACCCGGACGACCAGCGCGAGCGCTTCATGCAGCAGATGCAGGACCTCGCCGACGGCGACGAGACCGCGCACCGGCTCGACGAGGACTTCCTCGAGGCCATGGAGCACGGCATGCCGCCCACCGGCGGCCTCGGCATGGGCCTCGACCGCCTGGTCATGGTCCTCACCGGCGCTCCCAGCATCCGCGACGTCATCCTCTTCCCGGCGCTGCGCAGCTAGCGGCCGGGCGCCGGGCGTCGCCCCTGCCGATGGGCACCGTCTCCATCCTCGCCGTGGCCGCGTGTGCCGTCTTCGCGAGCGGCCTGCTCCTCGCCGAGCACCGGCGAGCGGGCGTCGCAAGGGCGGTGTGCAAGCTCGGCGCGAGCTCCGCCTTCGTGGTGTTCGCCATCTCGCTCGGAGCCGCCACGACGACCTACGGCACGCTCGTCCTGGTCGCGCTGCTCCTGAGCTGGGTGGGGGACGCGCTGCTGCTCTCGAGCGCCGAGCGGGTGTTCTTCGGGGGGCTCGTCGCCTTTCTCCTCGCCCACGTCGCCTACGCGGTCGCCTTCTGGACGACCGGCCCGCCGGTGCTCGTGTTCCTGGCGGCGCTGCTGGGCTTCGGCGCCGCCGGCGTGGCCACGCTTCGCTGGCTCTGGCCGCACCTGTCCGCCGGCGACCGCCCGCCGGTCGGCGCCTACGTCCTCGTCATCGTCGTGATGTGCGCCGCGGCGACGGGCTCCTCGAGCGCCGTCGGCTCTCTGGTCCCAGCGGTCGGCGCCGCGTGCTTCATGGCGTCCGACGTGGCGGTCGCCCGGGACCGGTTCGTGGCGCCGAGCGTCGCCAACAGGCTGTGGGGCCTGCCGCTGTACTACTTCGCCCAGCTCCTGCTGGCCTGGACGGTCACGCTGGCCCGGTAGAGGCTCCCGCGCTCAGGCTTCGTCCCCCAGCGGCTCGCCGCCGACCGCGAACGGCTGCGGCTCAGGCGCGGCATCTTCCGACTCCGCGCCCCTCTTGGTCCACCGTGGCCCCGGCCAGCCGGCCTTGGGCCCGATCCACAGCGTGAGGCCCGGCACCAGCGCGGTGCGGACCAGGAAGGTGTCGATGAGCACGCCCAGCGCCACGCCGATGCTGATCTCAGCGAGGTCCTTGACCGGCTGTGAGAGCAGGATGAGGAAGGTGCCGGCCAGGATGATGCCGGCGCTCGTGAGCACGCCGCCGGTGGCCGAGAGCGCCTTCACCACGCCGTCCCGCAGTCCGCGGCTCATCGCCTCGCTGCGTATGCGCGTCGTGATGAAGATGTTGTAGTCGCTGCCCAGCGCCACGAGGAAGATGAACATGTACAGCGGGATGCGGTAGCTGATGTGGTCCCACCCCAGGATCTTCTCCGTGATGACGATCGTCGCTCCCAGCGCCGCCAGGTACGAGAGTACGTTGGTCAGGAGCAGGTAGATCGGGGCGACGATGGCGCGCAGCAGCACCATCAGGATCGCGCCGACGACGACGAGGGCGACGACCGCGACGACGAGCGTGTCGCGGTTGCTCTGCGCCCACGTGTCGGCCTGGGTGGCCGTCGGGCCGCCGACCAGGGCGACAGCCCCTCCGGCGGCGGCCGCCTTGCGCGCGGTGGTGCGCAGTTCGCGCACCTGCTCGAGCGCCTCGCTCGAGTAGGGATCACCCTCGAAGATCACCTGGAAGCTCAGCAGCTTGCCGTCCATCGCCGTGCCGGTGGGGAAGGCGGCTGCCACGCCGGGACTCTCGTTGAGCGCGCCGGTGATCATGCCGGTGACGAACTCGGGCGGCGCCTGCGGCGCCTTGACGAGCACCGTCGTCGGGGCCAGCGCGCCCTTGGGGAAGTGCTTCTCGAGCAGCGTGTAGCCCTCGCTCGACGGCATGCTGGTCAGGAAGTCATCGGTGAAGCTGAAACGCGGGCTGTAGAAGAGGCAGCCGAGCGCCAGCACGGCCAGGATCACGGCGACCAGGGTCGCGGCCCTCCGCGGCCCCGCGGCCACCCACTCGGCGATGCGCTCCCAGGTGCGGTGCGTGGTGGCGTCGCCCTCCTTGGGCACGCGCGGCCAGAAGGCGCGCCGGCCGAGCAGGGCGAGCAGCGCCGGCATGAGCGTGAGCCCGGCGATGAGCGTGACGAAGACGCCGAGCCCGAGCACCGGCGCGAAGGACCGGTAGTCGCCGTACTGCGCGAAGAGCAGCGTGAGCACGGCGAGCGTCACGGTGAGGCCGCTCGCGGCGATGGCCTCCCAGGTCTCGCCCAGCGCGGTCGCCAGGGCCGTGCGGGCATCCGGCTCGCGGCGCAGATCCTCCCGGTAGCGCGAGATGAGCAGCAGGCCGTAGTCCGTGCCGGCGCCGAACAGCAGGATCACCATCAGGGACGTCGCCTGCCCCGACAGCGTCACGTCGAACGCGTTGGCGAGCAAGGCGAGGATGCCGCCGGAGACGAAGTAGCCGAACCCCACCGCGATGAGCGGCACGAACGGCAGCACCGGCGAGCGGTAGATCACGAGCAGCAGCACGAGCACGAGGATGACCGTGCCCACGAGGAGCTTGACGTCCGCGTTCAGGAAGATCTTGTAGACGTCGGTGATGAGGCCGCCGGGGCCGGTGACGCGCACCTGCATGCCCTCTACGGTGTCGCCGAAGTGGTCGCGGATCTGCTGCACCGAGTCGCGGAAGGCCTCGTCGCCGGGGTTGCCGTCGAGGCTGGCGAAGACCAGCGCCCCCTTGCCGTCGTCGGAGTACTGCACGCTCGCGCTGTTGACCGGCTCCTCACCGCCCAACAACCAGTCCTTGCCGGCCTCGACGGCCGCCTTGTCGGCGGCGGTGAGCGACGCGTCCGAGCTGTACACGACGATGACCGGGGTGCCCTTGGCGTCGGCGAACTCCGCCTGCTGCAGCGCGTCGGCGCGCTTGCTCTCCACCTTGTCCGAGAGGCCCTTGGAGGCGTCGTTGGTGGTCACGCTCTGGAGCTTCGGACCCATCGAGAGGGCGCCGGCGATCACGATCCAGATGGCGATGACGATCCACGGATGCCGGCCGCGGACCGACCACGTGATGATGCGGCGCATGCGCGAATCTCCTCTCGTCGGACGGGGCGTTCCAAGGGCCACATCATACTGGGCCGGGCAAGCCGTCCCCCGGGTCGCGTCGTCCGGGGAATCGGGTACCATAGACCTACGTCGTGTCTCCGGGGGGGCGAGAGTGGGTATCCCGGAGACTGAGAGCAAGCACCGGCAGCCGTCTCCTCCCCCCGACGAAGCGAGCGGCTTCCGTACCGTGAAGGAGTGGCCGCATGTTCGAACGCTTCACCGAACGCGCCAGACAAGTCGTGGTCCTCGCGCAAGAAGAGGCCCGTTCCCTCAAGCACAACTACATCGGCACCGAGCACCTGCTGCTCGGCCTGCTCCGCGAGGAGGAGGGAGTGGCCGCACGCGTGCTCGACGGTCTCGAAGTGTCCGTCGAGGAGGTCCGCGCCGCCGTGGTCCGCATCGTCGGCTCCGGCGAGGAGTCGCCGCAGGGACAGATCCCCTTCACGCCGCGCGCCAAGAAGGTCCTCGAGCTGGCGCTGCGTGAGGCCCTCAGTCTCGGCCACAACTACATCGGCACCGAGCACATCCTGCTCGGCCTCGTGCGCGAGGACGAGGGCGTGGCCGCACGCATCCTCCTCGACCTGGACGCCGAGCCCGAGAAGATCCGCAACGAGGTCATGCGAGCGCTCAGCGGCCCCGGCCGCCGCAGCTCGCAGGCCAGCGGCGGCGGCTCCGAGAGCAAGCGCGCCGCCAAGGTCCTCGACCAGTTCGGTCGCAACCTCACCAAGCTCGCCGAAGAGGGCAAGCTCGACCCGTGCATCGGCCGCCAGACCGAGATCGAGCGGGTCATGCAGATCCTCAGCCGGCGCACCAAGAACAACCCGGTCCTCATCGGCGAGCCCGGCGTCGGCAAGACGGCCATCGTCGAGGGCTTCGCCCAGCGCATCGCCAACCACGAGGTCCCCGAGCTGCTCAAGGGCAAGCAGGTGTGGACGCTCGACCTCGCCGCGCTCGTCGCCGGCAGCAAGTACCGCGGCGAGTTCGAGGAGCGCCTCAAGAAGGTCATGAAGGAGATCCGCGAGACGGGCGACATCATCCTGTTCATCGACGAGCTCCACAACCTGGTGGGTGCGGGCGCCGCCGAAGGCGCCATCGACGCGGCCAGCATCCTCAAGCCGGCACTGGCCCGCGGCGAGCTGCAGACCATCGGCGCGACCACACTCGACGAGTACCGCAAGTACCTCGAGCGCGACGCCGCCCTCGAGCGGCGGTTCATGCAGATCAAGGTGGCCGAGCCCTCGGTCGAGGAGACCGTCGAGATCCTCAAGGGGCTGCGCGACCGCTACGAGGCTCACCACCGCATCCGCATCACCGACGAGGCGCTCACCTCGGCGGGCGAGCTGGCCGACCGGTACATCAGCGACCGCTTCCTGCCGGACAAGGCCATCGACCTCATCGACGAGGCCGCCAGCCGCATGCGCATCCGCACGATGACGGCGCCGCCCAGCTATCGCGAGCTCGAAGAGGAGATCAGCGGCGTCCGCCAGGAGAAAGAGGCCGCGATCGAGGCCCAGGAGTTCGAGAAGGCGGCCAACCTGCGCGACAAGGAGCGCAAGCTGAGCCACAAGAAGCTCGAGCTCGAGGATGCCTGGAAGACCAGCGACGAGGGCATGCGCGCCAGCATCGGCGAGGACGAGATCGCCGAGATCGTCAGCATGTGGACCGGCATCCCGGTGGTCAAGATCACGGAGGCCGAGACCAAGAAGCTCCTCCGCATGGAGGACGAGCTGCACACGAGGCTCGTCGGCCAGGACCCGGCGGTCCGCGCCGTCAGCAAGGCCATCCGGCGCAGCCGCGCCGGGCTCAAGGACCCGCGGCGGCCCACGGGCTCGTTCATCTTCCTGGGCCCCTCGGGCGTCGGGAAGACGGAGCTCGCCCGCACGCTCGCCAACTTCCTCTTCGGCGACGAGGACCACCTCGTGCAGATCGACATGAGCGAGTACATGGAGAAGCACTCCGTCTCCCGCCTGGTCGGTTCGCCGCCCGGCTACGTCGGGCACGACGAGGGCGGCCAGCTCACCGAGATCGTCCGCCGCAAGCCGTACAGCGTCATCCTGTTCGACGAGATCGAGAAGGCGCACCCGGACGTGTTCAACATCCTCCTGCAGATCCTGGAGGACGGGCGCCTCACCGACTCGCAGGGCCGCACCGTGGACTTCCGCAACGCCATCCTCATCATGACGAGCAACATCGGCGCCGCGATGATCACCAAGGACACGCCGCTCGGCTTCACGCAGACGGCCAACAAGGGCATGACGTACGACGACATGAAGGGACGCATCACCGGCGAGCTCAAGCGTGTCTTCAAGCCCGAGTTCCTGAACCGCGTCGACGAGGTCATCGTCTTCCACAAGCTCGAGCGCCCGGAGATCGGTCGGATCGTCGACCTGATGATCGACCGGCTGCGGCAGCAGCTCAAGGTGAGCGGCGTCGACATCGAGCTCACCGACGCGGGCCGTGACGTGCTGGTCGAGAAGGGGTACGACCCCATGCTCGGCGCGCGGCCGCTGCGCCGCGCCATCCAGCGGTACATCGAGGACAAGCTCAGCGACGCGATGCTCGAGCGGGCGTTCCCCGAGGGCACCGTGGTGCTGGTCGACGGGCAGAACGAGGACACTGTGCTCACCGTCAACGGCGATGTCGTCGGCGGCAGCGTCGAGCTGCCCATGGTCGGCCTCGACGAACCGGTGTCGCAGGGCGTCGGCCCGGTCGGGTCTCCGTCCGGTGAGGGCGATGGTCCCGACGCCGGCGGCGCGTCCGCCGGCGCCTGAGGGGTCGTGACGGCGACCGGCGACCGCGGCGAGGGCCGCTGACCGTGGCGAGGACGCAGACCGTCTTCACCTGCGGCGAGTGCGGCCGCCGGGAGGCCAAGTGGCTCGGCCACTGCCCGGACTGCGGCGCCTGGGATTCGTTCGTCGAAGAAGTGGTCGCGGCTGCTCCCAAGGGGCGCGGCCGCGGCGCGAAGTCAGGGAACGGGGCCGGTGGCGGCACTGCCGCCGGCCCCGTCCGTCTGTCCGAGGTCGTCTCGTCGGCCGCCGAGCGGTTCTCGAGCGGCATCGACGAGTTCGACCGCGTTCTCGGCGGCGGCATCGTCCCGGGCTCGCTCGTCCTGGTCGCCGGTGAGCCCGGCATCGGCAAGTCCACGCTCCTGCTGCAGGTGCTGGACAACGTCGCCGCGGACCGGCCGGCGCTCCTCGTCTGCGGCGAGGAGTCGGCGGCGCAGGTCAAGATGCGCGCCGAGCGCATCTGCAAGGGCGTCGCCAACATCGACGTCTTCGCCGAGACCGAGCTGGACCTCGTCCTGGAGACGGTCGCGGCGGCGCGCCCGGCGTTCGTCGTCGTCGACTCCGTCCAGACGCTCTACAGCGACTCGTTCACGTCGGCGCCGGGCAGCGTGAGCCAGGTCCGCGAAGCGGCGGGCCGCTTCCTCCGCCTGGCCAAGGACACCGGCGCCGCCGTCTTCCTCGTCGGGCACGTCACCAAGGAGGGCGCGATCGCCGGCCCCCGGGTGCTGGAGCACATGGTCGACACCGTCCTCCAGTTCGAGGGCGACCGCTATCGCTTCTACCGCACGCTGCGCGCCGCGAAGAACCGGTTCGGCTCCACCAACGAGCTCGGCATCTTCGAGATGACCGGGTCGGGCCTCAAGACGGTGCCCGACCCCTCCGCCCTCTTCCTGAGCGACGCGGCGCCGGCCGCCGGCTCCGCCGTCCACGTCGCCGTCGAAGGCACGCGCTGCTTCCTCGTCGAGGTCCAGGCGCTCGTCAACCAATCCGAATTGGCGATGCCGCGCCGCGTCGCCGTCGGCTTCGACCGCAATCGCCTCGCCATGCTCGTGGCGGTCCTCGGGAGGCATGCAGGGCTGAAGTTGTCTAGTTCCGACATATTTGTTACAATTGCAGGCGGAATTCGCATCGACGAGCCCGCGGCGGACCTCGCAGTCGCACTCGCTGTCGCCTCAGCGCAGCGCGACCAACCGCTTCCCGCCGGGGCGGCGATGTTCGGGGAGATCAGCCTGACGGGCGGACTTCGATCCTGCAGCCAGAGCGAGCGGCGTGTCGCCGAAGCCGGACGCGCCGGCTTCGACCGTGTGGTCGTTCCTGCCGCCGATGCACGCCGGGCCAGCGGCAGTGTCGCAGGCGCGGCCGACCTGCGTGGTGCGTTCGCCGCCCTCTTGGGCGACAGTGCATCTCGGCCGGCCTCCGGGGCCACGAACGACGAGTGGGGGGTTTGATGTATTCAGTCGGAGACAAAGTGGTGTATCCGCACCACGGCGCTGGCAAGATCATGAAGATCGAGCAGAAGGAAGTGCTCGGTCAGCAGCGCGACTACCTCACCATCCAGATCCTGCACAACGACATGACCGTAATGGTCCCCGTCGAGAACGCCGATCGCGCCGGCCTGCGTAAGGTCATCGAGAGCGACGTCGTCGACAGGGTCCTCGAGGTCCTGCGTGGCGATCCCACCAAGATGCCCAAGAACTGGAGCCGTCGCTACAAGCACAACCGCGACAAGCTCAAGACCGGCGACATCTTCGAGGTCGCCGAAGTCGTCCGCAATCTGGCCATCCGCCACGCCGACAAGGGGCTGTCGACCGGCGAGAAGCAGATGTTCTCCAAGGCCAAGAAGATCCTCGCCAGCGAGCTCATGTACGCGCGGAACTTCGATGAGGACGAAGCGAACGCGTTCCTGGAGACCGTGCTCGAGGACATCCACGTCGACGGACCCGCTCTTGCCGACGATTCCCGAGAGCCCGCTCCCGTCGTCTGAGCCCGGCTCGCCGGGTCGCCGGCGCAGGCCGCGCGGCGTCCTGCAGCCGGCGATCCGCGCGGTCCTGGCGCTCCTCGGTGCCCTCGCCGGGTACCAGCTGGCCGATCGCGTCCGCGCATCTTCGTTCTCGCCCGTTCTCGACCAGAACGGCAAAGTCATCTGGCTCGTCGTCTTCACGGCGGCGGGCCTTCTGCTCGGCTACCTTCTGGGCGTCGTCCTCTCGCGCCTCATACGTCGCGGCCTCGATCGTGTCGACGAAGTCATGGCGCGGGCGACCGGCGCGGAGGTGGTCGTCGGTATCGGCGGCGTGGTCGTCGGCCTCTTCATCGCCACACTCATCAGCATCGCCCTGGTCCGCATCCCTATCGTGGGGCCGTACCTCACGGTTCCGATCTACCTGCTGGCCGGCTACTTCACCGCCTACCTCGCCGCCAAGAAGCACATAGAGATCCTGCGACTGCTCGGCGTGCGTGGCGCGTTCGAGGTCGTGCCGGGCCTCACGCCGGCCAAGCTCCTCGATTCCAGCGCCATCATCGACGGACGCATCCTCGAGATCATCGACACCGGGTTCGTCGAGGGAGAACTGCTCGTGCCACGCTTCGTCGTCGAGGAGCTCCAGCGGCTCGCCGATTCCGCCGACGCGGAGAAGCGGGTGCGCGGTCGCCGTGGCCTCGACTTCGTCAAACGCCTGCAGAACAGCTCCGGCGCCGTCACCATCGACGGCACGGACTACCCCGATATCGAGGCGGTCGACGCCAAGCTCGTGCGCTACGCCAAGGACACCGGGGCGCAGATCATCAGCACCGATTACACGCTCGAGAAGGTCGCCGAGATCCAGGGCGTCAAACTGCTCAACGTCAACGACCTCGCCAACTCGGTCAAGCCGGCCGTGCTGCCGGGCGAAGTCATCGAAGTCAAGATCCTGAGAGAAGGGCGCGAGCAGGACCAGGGAGTGGGCTACCTCGACGACGGCACCATGATCGTCGTCGAGGCCGGCAGCAGACTGGTGGGCTCGCGCGTCAAGGCCGAGGTGACGAGCGTGCTGCAGAGCCCCTCGGGCAAGATGATCTTCAGCCGGGTGAGCGGTCCGCCGCCCGCTTCACACTGATCAGGAGGGGATGGACATGGAGGATCAGCAAGCCGGGGAGACCTGGGTCATCGTCGCCGCCGCCGGCGACAGCCGGCGGATGGGGCTTCCCGATGGGGAGTCCAAGCAGTTCCTGCTCCTTGGCGGCGAGACCATCCTCTCGCATTCGGTGCACCGCCTGCTCGACATGAGCTGCGTGGACGGCATCGTCGTCGTGCTGCACCCGTCGCACACGGTGCGCTTCGCCAACGAGCTCGGGCGGTTCGACGACGCCAAGCCGCTGCTCGTCACCGAGGGCGGTGCGGCGCGCGCGGACTCGGTGCGCGCCGGTCTCGTCCTGGTGCCGGACGGCGCGGCCGTCATCGCCGTCCATGACGGCGCCAGGCCGCTGTTCTCCAAGCACGTGTTCGAGGCCTGCCTCGATGCGCTCGGCAAGGCGCAGGGCGCCATCCCCGCGGTCGAGGTGAGCGACACGCTCAAGCGCGAGGGTGAGCGCGGCGCGGTGTCGGACACCGTGGACCGCGCCGGCCTCTGGGCGGCGCAGACGCCGCAGGTGTTTCGTGCCGACGCCCTCCGCGACGTGTACGCGCGCACCGACCTGAACGGCGCGACGGACGACGCGATGCTTCTGGAGCGCGCCGGCTACTCCGTGAGCCTGGTGCCCTCCACGCCCGCCAACGTCAAGATCACCACGCCGGCGGACCTCCCGCTGGCCGGCGCGCTGCTCTCCTGGGAGGTCGAGACCGACGTTTAGGGTCGGCGGCGGCTACGACGCGCACCGCTTCGCCGAGGGACGCGACCTCGTCCTCTGCGGGGTGCACATCGACCACGCGGAGGGCCTCGCCGGGCACTCGGACGCGGACGTCGCCGTCCACGCCCTGATGGACGCCCTGCTCGGCGCCGCCGGGCTGGGGGATATCGGCGAGTTGTTCCCCGACACCGACCCCGCCTTCGAGGGCGCCTCCAGCATGGCACTCCTCGAGCGCGTGATCGCCTGGCTCGCCAATTCGGGCTGGAAGGTCGAGAACGCCGACGTCACCATTGTCTGCGAGCGGCCGCGGCTCTCCGGCTATCGGCTCGAGATGCGTGAGCATCTGGCCGCCGCCCTGGGCGTCGCCAGTGACGCCGTGAGCGTCAAGGCCACGACCACCGAGGGCATGGGGTTCGAGGGGCGTGGGGAAGGCATCGCCGCCCACGCCGTCTGTCTGCTGAGTCGCTGAGGCCGCGGGCGGCCTCCCGCGGGCCGCGCTAGCGGCGCCCGCGCGGGCGAGCCGGGTCTCCGCGCCCGGCGCCCCGGCAAGCCTTAACGACGACGCCCCGCCGAGCGGCGGGCCGTCGTCGTGCGTTCTCTGGTAGCGCTCAGGAGGCCTTGGCGTCGTCCTTGGTCTCCGCCGTGGCGTCGCGCTTGACGTCCACGATCTCGTCGTCGTCGCCGACGTCGCCGAGCCCATCCTTGAACCCCTTGATGCTCTGGCCCATCGACTTGCCGAGCTTCGGCAGTCGCGTCGCGCCGAAGAGCAGCAGGATCACCAGAGCGATGATGATGAGTTCTGGTGCACCGAGGTTTGGCATGTCCTAGTCTCCCGTCTCTCCACGCGCCGCGACCGCGGTACGCGCAGCCGTTGGCGCTGTCACACTGTCCACTGTAGAGCCTGCCCCCGGGGCAAGCAAGTGCGGGGGTCGGCGGCCGGGCCGGGTACCTCCTTCGGGCCGCCGCCGGCTGCGCTGCCTCAACGAGCCGGCCGCCTCGTCGCGATGGACCGCGGAGGTGGGCGCCAAGGAGTCTCAGATGCGGTGGCCGAGCGCCTCAGAGAGGGCCGCCGCGGTGCGCATGAGCACGATTCGCCGATTCTCCAGCGTCTCGGTCGGCGCCTGCCGGAACGGAGCGACGACGGAGAGGCAGGCGAGCATCTCGTCGGACGCGCCCCAGACTGGAGCACCGAGGGCGCACACCCCGCGCTCTTCACCGATGTCGACGGCGTACCCGTCTCGCCTGACGGCATCGAGGTCGCGCTCGAGTTCGTCTATCTGACCGGCACCGGCCGCATCCTGTCTGGCGTACAGCGCCAGTGCGCGCCGGCGCTGTGCCGCCGTGCCGAAGGCCAGCCAGATCATTCCGTGCGTGGACCAGGGGTCAAGCAGCACCTGACCAACCGTGTTTCGCGGCTGGAACGCGCGGCTCGTCAGGCTGCGGTCGACGAGGAGCGGCCCTTCGTGGCTCCATGTCGTGAGGTCCGCGGTCTCCCCAGTGGCCTCCGTCAGCGCGACGAGGTGCGGATGAGCCAGGCGCGCGAGCGCGTCGTCCGACCGCGCGAGAAGCGCCGTACGGAGCAGGGCTGCGCCAAGCCGGTACTCGCCGGAGGAGTCAGCCGCTGCCAGGTAGCCCTCGGCCTCGAGCGTCTTCACGAGTCTGAAACAGGTGGCCTTGTGGAGCCCGGTGCCGTGGCACAACTCGCCCAGCGTAAGGCTCGAATGATCGATGTCGAAGCAGCTCAGGATGCGAAGGCCTCTCTCGAGGCTCCGCACAGCATAAGGGTTGACCGCATCTTCACCGTCTCCCACCTTGCCTCCATTTCATCGGTCAAGAAGAATCCGGCAGCCCACGACGCCGCTCTTGACAATGATTGCTTCCAGGTTCAGACTACCGCCCAATCCCACGCAGTGAAATATATGTCTCATCTGATGAGACGTCAAGGGACGATCGCTGGGATGAGAAAGGACGTAGGAGCAATGCGCGCAGCAGGCCGGTTCGTCGTCGAGGCTCACGCCCATATCACCACTCTCTACAAGTCCAAGGGCGCGCCTCCCGGTGACTACTTCGGTGGTCTCACCAACAGCTTCTCGGAGGGCGAAGTAGAGTACTACGATAACTCGCCGCTGACGCTCTATGACATGGAGCAGTACGGCGTCAACATGTGCCTGCTGAAGCCCAGCCAGGTCGGCAACACCAACGAGTCGCAGGCCGATCTGGTCCAGCGCTATCCGGACAAGTTCCGCGCCTTCTGCTCCGACATGAACCTGCGCATCAAGTGCTCTCGCGGCGAGGCCAAGTGGAACCTCGACGACGCCGCAGCCGAGGTCGAGGCGGCGCTCAAGACCGGCAAGTTCATCGGCATCGGCGAGTTCGTGCCGCGCGACATGGACGAGAAGAAGGTCTACACTTTCAAGGAGCGCCTCAACGAGTACCGCACCTTCTGCGAGCTTGCTCAGAAGTACGGTGTGTCCATCGACTTCCACGACTACACGTGGAACTTCGAGTGGGACACCATGGCGCTGCTCACGCGCATCTCCATGGAGTACCCGGACGTGCCGATCATCTTCAACCATGGCGGGTTCTCCATCGGTGGATACATCGAGGGCGCAGCTCTCGTCCGCAAGGCCTGCGCCGTCGCCGGTCGCGCCATCGGTCCGGGCGGCAGCAACATCTTCCTCGAGACAGGATCCTGGTGCCCCGAGTACTACAAGATCGCGCTCAAGGACCCCAACGTCGGCGTCAGCCAGCTCATCTGGGGCGGCGACTACGGTCACGTGCCGCAGTACATCGTCGGCAACCCTGGCGGCGACCCGCCCACGTACTCCACGGCGATGAAGCGCTGGCCGCGGGTTCCCACGTATCAGCTCGACTGGTGGGGTTGGTCGCTGCACCAGGTCGACGGGATCCGTGACTGGGTCAGTCAGGACGAGATCAACCTCATCCTCGGCGGCAACGCGGCCCGCATCTGGGACCTGCCAGTGCCGCACGAGCGCATGTTCATGAGCGGACGCCCGGACGTGTGGGGCATCCATTGGGAGCAGTCGGTCCGCGAGTCGAAGTGACGGCTGTTCGCGACAGATGCGGCCGGCCGGCGACCCTCGTGCATGGCGGTGTGGCGTGACCCGGTATCTCCTGCGCCGCCTGGGGCAGGCGCTGATAGTGCTGTTCCTGGTCACCTTCCTTGTCTTCGGGGTGATGCGCTGGCTGCCGGGCGACCCGATCCTCATGTATCTCAGCTCGGACAAGTACAAGATCACCAACCAGGCGGAGATCGATCGTATGCGGCACCAGTACGGACTCGACAAGCCGATCCCGCTCCAGTACGCGGACTGGGTGAAGGGCGTCCTGACCGGCGACCTCGGCAAGTCGATCACCAAGGGCACCACAGTTAACGAGGAGCTTGCGACGGCCGTTCCGGTCACGCTCTATCTCGGCCTCGTCGCGTTCGTCCTCAGCCAGCTCGTCGGCATCCCGCTGGGCATCTATGCCGCGATTCGCCGAGGAACCTGGATCGACAGCACCATCCTGGTGGTGGCCAACCTCGGCGTCACGGCGCCGATCTTCTGGGTCGGGATCGTTCTCATCTATGTGTTCGGGGTCACCCTGGGCTGGCTGCCGGTCCAGGGCTACACCTCCCCCTTCGTCGACCCCGTGACCAGCATCCAGCAGTTGATCCTGCCGGCCTTCTGCCTGGCTCTCGGTCCGCTGTCCGGAGCCATTCGCCAGACGCGCTCCGCCATGCTCGAGGTCCTCCACCAGGACTACGTGCGCACCGCGTGGGCCAAGGGGCTCACCGAACGCCGCGTGATCGGGCGGCACGTGGTGAAGAACGGCATCCTCCCGGTGGTCACCCTGGCCGGCATGGCCGTGCCGATGATCATCGGCGGCGCCGTGCTCGTCGAGGTCGTGTTCAACATCCCCGGCATGGGCCGCCTCGCCGTCAACGCCCTGTTCGCCAAGGATTACGCCATCGTCCAGGGGATCGTGCTCATCACCGCCATCACGGTCATCGTCGCGAACCTGCTGGTCGACCTTTCCTACGGCTACCTCGACCCGAGAGTGAGGGTCGTATGAGCGCGACCCCGGAGAGGATCCTGCCCAGTGGGGCAGTGTGCGCGACCGCGACGCCACCGCGCGTCAGCCCGCGCAGGGTCGCCGTGCAGGCGCTGCTGCGCCGCAAGCTGTTCATGGGCTGCGCCATCTTCGTCGTCCTGCTCGTGATCGTCGCCATCTTCGCGCCGTGGGTAGCTCCGTATCCGCCGAACCAGCTGGATCTGACCCTGCGGCTGGCGCCTCCGTCTCCCGAGCACTGGCTCGGTACCGACACCGTGGGGCGCGACACGCTCAGCCGCATCATCTACGGCTCGCGCGTGTCGCTGCTCGTCGGGATCGTGGCCGTGGCGTTCTCCACGCTGATCGGCGTCGTGCTCGGCACGCTGGCGGGGTACTTCGGCGGGTGGACAGAGGCGGTGATCATGCGCTGCATGGACGCACTCATGACCATCCCCATGATCCTGTTCGCGCTCACGCTGGCGGCGCTTCTGGGTGGTGGGCTCACCGACGTCGTGGTGGCCATCGGTCTGAGCATGATCCCACCCTACGCGCGCCTGATGTGCGCCCAGACGCAATCCATCAAACAGAAGGACTTCGTCATCTCGCTGCGCAGCATGGGCGCCGGCAGCTGGCGGGTGATGGCCAGTCACGTCGTGCCCAACGGCTTCTCCCACGTGCTTGTCTTCATGACCATGCAGATCGGCGCCGCCATCCTCGCCGAGGCGGCGCTGAGCTTCCTCGGGATCGGAGTGCCGCTCACCATCCCCACCTGGGGCTCCATGGTCGCCGACGGTTACCCCTACATCTTCACCGACCCGCTCCTTTCTATCGCTCCCGGCGTTGCCATCATGGCCACCGTGTTCGCCTTCAACATGATCGGCGACAACCTGCGCGACGTGCTCGATCCCCGCCTGCGCGGCTCGCTGCTGTTTGCGGAGAAGCGCACATGAGCCGGCTGCTCGAGGTCCGCGACCTGAAGGTCGACTTCTACACACCCAATGGAACGGTGCGGGCTGTGGACGGCGTCTCCTACACGCTCGACGAGCGCGAGATCGTCGGTCTGGTCGGCGAGAGCGGCTGCGGCAAGTCCGCCAGCCAGCTTGCTGTGATGCAGCTCACCGAGTCGCCGGGCGTGATCGCCGGGGGAGAGGTGCTCTTCGAGGGCCACGATCTGCTTCGGTTCGCCAAGAACGGGCCCGAGATGCGCGCCGTACGTGGCGGCAAGATCGCGATGATCTTCCAGGAGCCGATGACGTCCCTCAACCCTGTGCTCACGGTCGGCGCGCAACTCGAAGAGGCGGTGCGCACCCACTGCCCCTTGTCCAAGAGCGAGGCGCAGGAGCGGGCCGTAGAGTTGCTCCGCCTCGTCGGCACGCCGAGCCCCGAGACGCGCGTCAAAGACTACCCGCATCAGTTCAGCGGCGGTATGTGCCAGCGCGTGATGATCGCCATGGGGCTCAGCTGCAGCCCGCGGGTGCTGATCGCCGACGAGCCCACGACCGCCCTGGACGTGACGACGCAGGCCCAGGTCCTGCGCCTCATGCGCAACCTCGTCGAGGAGCTCGGCACAGCACTCGTCGTCGTCACCCACAATCTCGGCGTCGTGGCCCGCTACGTGCATCGCATCTACGTGATGTATGCGGGGCGGGTCGTCGAGTCGGGCACGACCAAGGACATCTTCGCGCACCCGCGTCACCCGTACACGCTCGGCCTGCTCAAGTCGGTGCCGCGCCTGGACGAGCGCCACGGGTCGCGGCTCATCCCGATCGAGGGGCTCCCGCCGAACCTCATCGACATGCCGGGCACGTGCGCGTTTCTTCCCCGCTGCCCCAATGCGATCGACCGCTGCCGCGAGGAGTCGTGGCCGGAGCTCGAGTCTGTAGGCGGAGGTCACGACGTCCGCTGCTACGTGAACCTGGGGGAGGCGCGATGAACGAGTCGTGCGACGCTCCTGCGTGCGCCCTGCCCGAAGAAGACGTCCTCGCCATGACCGACATCCACGTCGAGTTCCCGGTGTTCAGGGGCATCGCCAAGCGCAAGGTGGGAACGGTCAAGGCGGTCGACGGCGTCACGCTTCGGGTGAAGCGAGGAGAGACGCTCGGGCTGGTGGGAGAGAGCGGCTGTGGCAAGACGACGCTCGGGCGCGCCGCTCTTCGACTCTACGAGCCGACCTCGGGCAGCGTCTGTTTCGAGGGGACCGACATCACTCATTTGAAGGATCGGGCGCTTCGTCCCATCAGGCGCCACATGGCGCTGATCTTCCAGGATCCCAGCGGTTCGCTGGACCCTCGCAAGAGCGCCGGCCACATCGTGGGCGAGCCGCTCAGGATCCACAAGCTCACCTCGAGCAAGGCCGACTACGAGCGGCGGGTCGAGGAGCTCTTCTCGCTCGTGGGTCTCGACCCTTGCATGATGGACCGCGTGCCGCACGAGTTCTCGGGCGGCCAGCGCCAGCGCATCGGCATCGCCCGGGCGCTGGCCTGCGACCCCTCCCTCATCATCTGCGACGAGCCCGTCTCGGCGCTGGACGTCTCGATGCAGGCCCAGATCATGAACCTGCTCAAGGACCTCCAGGCGGGGCTGGGGAACCTCGCGTACGTCTTCGTGGCACACGATCTCTCGGTCGTGCGACACGTCAGCGACCGCGTGGCGGTCATGTACCTCGGCCGTATCGTCGAGCTCACGAGCTCGGCCGATCTCTACCATGACCCCCGCCACCCGTACACGCAGGCGCTGCTTGCCGCCGTCCCGATCCCCGACCCGTACGTGGAGCAGGACCGCGACCGCATCTACCTGGAAGGTGAGATTCCCAGCCCGCTCGATCCACCCACCGGTTGCACCTTCCACCCGCGCTGCCCGCGAGCCATTCCGGCTTGTTCCGAGGAAGCGCCAGAGCTTCGCGACATAGGAGGGGGACATGAAGTGTCCTGCCTGCGCGTCTAGTTGCGCGTAGGCGACCAGAGGCGCGAAGGCGCCGGCATGCGTGATCCGGCCGCTCGCGCGGCCTGTTGCGAGAGAACGACAGTCATCCGTGGGGACAAGTGCGACAAGGAGGAAGTTTCGATGCGCAACAAGTCAACAGTGGTGTGGATCGCCCTCGTGGTGCTCCTGGTCGCCGGTCTGGCGCTCGCGGGCTGTGGTAGCTCGTCGACGTCCAGCGATACTTCGGCGTCTCCGGCGAGCGGCACCCCCCAGAGCGGCGGCACCATGACCGTCAACTATGGGGAACCGGCGCAGAAGTTCGGCTTCCCGCTGATGGTCATGCAGGCTGACCAGTGGTACGAGCAGTTCTTCTTGGAGAGCATGTACAAGCTCACCGACACGCTCGGAGAGTACGAGCCGATGCTCGCCACCACCTGGGAGCAGGACCCGAAAGAGCCGTCGATGACCTTCCATCTGCGTGAGGGCGTGAAGTTCAGCGACGGTACCGATGTCAACGCCGATGCCGTGAAGTTCTGCTGGGACGCGATGCTGCAGGCGAAGTTGCCGACGTTCGCGCTCGTCAAGTCCGTCGAGGTCGTCGATCCCACGACCGTCAAAGTGATGATGGCCCAGTGGGACAACACGTTCCCCGCCAACGTGGCTCGCGGAGATGCCGCCATCTACTCACCCACGGCGTTCAAGGAGATGGGTCCTGACAAGATGGCGACGAACCCGGTAGGCACGGGCCCGTTCGTTCTCGACACGTTCGTCGCCGGCCAGACCTTCACCGTCAAGAAGAACCCGGACTACTGGAACCCGGATACGCCGTACATGGACGTCGTGGACGTCAAGAGCATCCCCGATCCCACGACCGCGCTGTCCTCCTACAAGGCAGGCGAGCTGCAGGCCATCAACAACATGGACCCCGTCTCCGCCGACCAGCTCACCCAGCAAGGCGCCGCCACCATGCAGCAGATGGCTGGGCCGACGCTTGTGTTCTCGTTCAACTCCATGGACTCCAAGTCAATCTGGAGCGACCAGAACATGCGCCTTGCGCTCGAGTACGCCATCGACAAGGAGGGCATCTCCAAGGCCACGGGCCTGGGCTTCATGCCGCCGTCGTACGAGATCGCCAAGGGTATCGGCGAGCTCACCGACCCCGGAACGACGCCGCACCTGTACGATCCGGAGAAGGCGAAGCAGCTCATGGCTGATGCCGGCCACGCGAACGGGGTCAGCGTCAAGCTCACGTATGAAGCTGCGCGCGTCAACAAGGACATGGTGTCGGCGATCGTCGAGAACCTGAAGGCAGCCGGCATCAACATCGAGCTCAACGGCATGGATGGCGCTGCGTTCAACGCGCTCAGCTTCAAGCCCGCACCGGGGAACGACATCATGCTGGTCGCCACGCGTGGCGGCTTCCCCAACGTGCTGGTGGGCCTGAACGAGACGTACTCGGAGAACTCAATCTTCATGCCCGGCGTCCAGCGGCCGGACGGCTTCCAGGACATGCTGAGCAAGACTCTCGCCATGCCCGACGTGGCCGACACCACGCCGGATGTCGTGAAGCTGAACCAGATGGCCTACGACTTCGAGATGGTGGTCCCCCTCTTCGTGCAGGACTTCGTCTCGGCCAGCGATCCGGCCGTCGTCCACGACATGAACTGGTTCCAGGGGCAGATCCCGCAGCCGCGGTTCGACCTTGCCTGGCTGACACAGCAGTGACGTGACCTCCGGTCACTGACATGCGAGGGGCGCTCGGCCGCCGCCTCCCCCCCGGCCGGCTCCCACGAAAGGGCCGGGCGCCCCTCGTACCTTCGGCGTCGCGCCGGATC
>CAIYOD010000075.1 GCA_903927755.1 uncultured Thermoleophilia bacterium
CGCCCCGCCCCGGCCCTTCGTCATGCCGGGCGTCTCCCCCGCCCGGCATGTCTGAGCGCGTCCCCCCGGGCGGCTCAGAGCTGCAGATACGAGTCCGCGTAGAGAGTCTCGTTGGTGAGCATGCGGTAGGTCTTCCAGACCTCAAGCTGCTCCTGGTCGCCCAGGTCGACGGCCGACTGGTCGAGCGTGTCCATCGCCGCGACCGCGTCATACAGCGCAACGATGAGCCTGCCCAGGGGCGTGCTGTCGTCGTGCTGCTCGGCGATGCGGATCCACTCGTTCTGCACCGTGTCGAGCGGGTCGGCGATGGCGCTGTCGAGCCCCGCACCCATGGCCATCACCATCATCACGCGGTTGATCAGCGGACGGACCTCAGGCAGCGCGCCGTTGGAGATGTTGGAGAGGCCGATCACGGTGGTCGGCGGCGGATCGGCCATCATCTTGAACATGCGCACGGCCTCGACGGTCTCCATGGCCACGTCCTGGTTGCAGTTCACGGCCAGGACGAGCGGGTCGAGGAAAATGTCCGCCACGGGGAGCCCGGCCGCCTCGGCCGCCGGCAGCAACGTCTCCATGGCGATGCCGGCGCGGCCGTCGGCCGTCGTCGGGATGCCGTCCACGCCCATCGTCAGGGCGATCACCTTGGCGCCGTACTTCGCCGCCAACTGCATCACGCTGTCGCAGCGGTCGGGGTCGGCCGAGGCGGAGTTGAGCATCGCCGGCTGCTTGCAGACCTTGAGGCCCTCCTCCATCGCCACGAAGTTGGTGGTGTCGAGCGAGAGCGGGACGTCCACGACCTCCTGCACCGCCTGGACGATCCACGGCATGACCTCGTGGCCGAGCTTCTTCTGCGGGCCGATGTTGAGGTCGACGATGCCTGCGCCGGCCTCGACCTGGGCCACGGCCATCGCCTGGATGGTCTTGGCGTCACGAGCCTCGATGGCCGCCTTCACCGGCGGGGCGATGATGTGGATGTTCTCACCGATGATGAGCACCGGCGGCCTCCTTCTCTTGGGGTGTGGCGAGCGCGGCGGCGACGACAGGCTCGAGCGCCGCGCTCAGCGTGCTGTCGGCCGGCAGACCGATGAGCGCCTTGCCGGCGGCGTCGAACTCGGCGACCGCCGGGTCGTCCGGCAGGACTGCGAGCAGGTTCAGGCCGTGCTCCGCGATGACGGCCTCGAGCTCGGGCGTGAGCCCCTGGGCGGCACGGTTCACGATCAGGTAGTGCCGCCCCACCTTGGTATGGAGCTCCCCCAGCAACGCGGCGACGCGACCCGCGGTCGTGATGCCGCGCACCGTCGCGTCGCTGACGATGAAGAGCACGTCGACGTCGCGGGTCGTGCGCCGGGAGAGATGCTCCAGCCCGGCCTCGTTGTCGATCACGACCCACGGATAGCTGTCGGCGATCTTGTCGATGATCAGGCGCAGCATGTTGTTCGCGGCGCAGTAGCAGCCGGGCCCCTCGGGCCGGCCCATGGCGAGCAGGTCGACGTTGACGCCTTCGACCAGGCTCGAGTTGATCTCGTAGTCGAGCAGGTCGTTCTTGGCGATGCCCGCCTCCAGCAGGTTGGCGCGGGCCTTCTCACTGGTCTCCTCGCGCACGTCTCCGACGGTCTTCTCCAGCGGCAGGTCGAGGACGGTGTTGAGGTTGCTGGCCGGATCGGCGTCGATAGCCAGGATCGGGCCGGCCTGAGCCTCCGCCAGCCGGCGGATGAGCAGGCCGGCCAGTGTGGTCTTGCCGGTCCCCCCTTTGCCGGCGACGGCGATCGTGGTGGTCATGGTCAGCCTCCGTTTCCGTTCCCGCTGCCGCGCGCGGCCAGAGCCGCGCTGACGCTCGGGAACCCGATGAGGTCGGTGTGAGGGAGGAAGAGCGCCGAGGTGTACTCGTCCATGAACGTGTTGTCGGCGCTCAACTCCAGGTAGGTCATCTTGCTCGCCACGTCGTTGACTTCCAGGCGAGCGCTGACGCAGAGCAAGGCGGCGAATGCGCCCAATGCGCTGGTGTTGCCGAGGAAGTGGAAGCGCTCCACCGGCTGGTCCGGGAGCAGGCCGATGCGGATCGCCTTCTCGACGTTGAGGTACTGGCCGAAGGCGCCTCCGATGAAGATCTGCTCCACGTCGGCGAGGTCGACGCCGACGGACGCGCACAGCACCTCGAAGCCGGCGTAGATGGCGGCCTTGGCGCGCAGCAGGCCGGTGACGTCCGACTCCGTGAGGGTGATGTCCTTCTGGGCGCCGCCCTCGCCCGCCCAGCACACCACGTACTCGGGCACGCCGTCGAACACGCGCACCCTCTGGGTCGGCGCGTTCCTGTCGATGTGGCCCGACTTGTCGACGATGCCGGTGAGGAAAAGCTCACCGAGCAGGTCGATGAGGCCGCTGCCGCAGATGCCCACGGCCGGAGCGTTGTCGATGGTGCGGAACGTCGGCTCCAGCGTGGCGTCGTCGATGAACACGTCCTCGATCGCGCCCGGGGAGGCGCGCATGCCGTGACGCACGCCGCCGCCCTCGAAGGCAGGGCCGGCGGAGCAGGCGCACGAGAGCAGCCACTCCTTGTTGCCGAGCACCATCTCGCCGTTGGTGCCGATGTCGATGAACAGCGTCAGCTTGTCGGTGGCGTACATGCCCGACGAGATGACGCCGGCGGTGATGTCGCCGCCCACGTAGCTGCCCACCGACGGCAGGATGTGGACGCGGGCGAGCATGTTGGCGCTGAGCCCCAGCTCGCCCGCCACCAGCTTGGGCGCCGCCGACAGGGTCGGGATGTACGGCGCCTCGCGCAGGAACCGCGGGTCCACCCCGAGGAGCAGGTGTGTCATCGTCGTGTTGCCGGCAACGGTGATCTCGTGGATCTCGTAGAGCTCGATGCCGTTGCGCACCTGCAGCTCTTCGAGCAGGTCGTTGATGGTCTCCACGGCGAGCTTGTGCAGCCGCTCGAGTCCCTTCTCGCGCTTGGCGTAGATGATGCGGCTGATCACGTCGTCGCCGCAGGCGATCTGCTTGTTGTAGGCGCTGGCGGAGTCGACGACCCGGCCCGTGTGGAAGTCGACCAGGTAGGCGACCACCGAGGTGGTGCCCAGGTCGACGGCCAGCCCCATGCTTGCATGCGGGAACGCGTCGGGGTAGATGCGGATCAGGCGCGGCGGCAGATAGCTGCCGTACACCCAGTCGCGCATCTCGAGGGTCACGCTGACCTTCCAGTTGGCCATGCGCAGATCCTTGCCGAGCCGCCGCAACATGGGCAGCTCGGCGCGCACGCCCTCGATGCCGTGCTGCTGCGTCAGAGCTCGGCACAGGCGGTCGAAGTCGCTGGTCTGGTCCTCCAGAGTCGGAGGGTCGATGGCCAGGGAGAACGTCCGCACGGCGGGGTTCTGCAGGTAGTCGCAGGTGATGGGCAGCGACTCCGGCTCGGCGATCGCGTGTCCGTGCGGACGGACCTTCTCCTTCTTGCGCTCGGGCACGTCGATCTCGATGGCGCCCTCGCCGGCGTAGGTCTGGCAGGCGACCGCCCAGCCCTCGAGGATCTCGTCCGTGGTCATGCCGGCGTTGCTGCGCCGCTCGACCTCACCGCTCGCGACGCGCACGCGGCAGCGGCCGCAACGTCCCTGCCCCGCGCACGGGGCAGGGACGTCCAGCTCGCAGAAGATCGCCGCGTCGAGCAGACTCGTGCCCTTGGGCACCTCTATCGTCTCCCCGGACGGCGTGAAGGTGATGCTCGCCATCGCCGTCCGCGGCTTCGTGGTGGAAGTGTCGCTCATGCGCCCCAGACGTTCTTGATGTAGTTGGGGATGTCGACGGCGTCACGCGGGCCGACCATGATCTTCCACTCGGGCAGCTCTTCCTCGACCTCGCCCGAGAGCCCGGCCACATGGCCCGGGATGACCAGCTTCTTGTGGCCCACCATGTTCTCGATGCCGGAGCCCTTGACCGTCTTGGCGATCTTCTCGGCGTCGAACTTGCCGGCCGCCCAGCCGGTGAGCACGGACTGGCCGTCGCTGTCGGCGACGAGCAGCCACGTGGGGATGCCGGCGCCCTCGACCTCGCCCGCCACCGAGAAGTAGGTGAGCGAGAAGTTGGTCGTGATGAGCACCGGGCTGTCGGCGGTCGGGGAGCCGATCTCGTAGAGCTTGGGCTCCATCTGGATCGGCTTCTGCGGGTCGGTGTAGATGTTCTGGCGCAGCGTGAGCAGCGAGTACAACATCGCCGGCTCGAAGTGGTCGAGGATGATGACGCCGGCGTACTTGCCGACGGCCTGGGTGGCGCGCACCAGCTCGGCCTGCCACGTCGGCGCCGCCGCGACGGCGACGAGCGGGTAGCCGAGCTCCCGCGCACCCTTCTTGAGCGCCAGCCGGCGGAGCTGGGTGGCGGCGGCGAGCTCGCCGGCGAGGGTCGTAGCGCCGGGGTCGAGGACCAGGTCCTCCACGCCGGCGCCGCGGACCTGCCCGGAGAGCTCGAGGAGGCCGTCCAGGTCGCCGTCCGCGACCTTGATGACCAGCGGGCAGGCGTGCTTCTTGGCGACCTCCGCCATCGCCTGCCAGTTCGCCGCGGTGGCGGCGTGGATGAGCGGCTTCTCGGCGGCTGCGCCGCCGGCCAGAGCCGCATCGATCGCCGCCGCGTCGGCGCTCATGAGCACCAGCGGCAGACCGGGAGCGGCCGCGCGGGCCGCGGCCACGGCCGCGGCATACGCGGCCGCGCGCCCGCCCGCGTCCTCGACGGCGAGGCCATCGAGCGTGAGCGTCATGCCCACGCGCTCGACGCTGTAGCCGGCCACGCGCGCCGCCACGTCGGCGAGGTCGGCGGCGTCGCTCTTGACGCGCACCACAAGGCCGGGCTGGTGGACGAAGGTCTTCTCGTGCCGATACATCACGGTCTCGTTGCCGACCCCGAAGGCGCGGTCGCCGGCGCCGATCGTGGCGAGCTTGATCGGCGGCGCCGACGCGGCGTCGAGCGCCGTCCTGGCGTCGTCACTCACGTAGGGGCACTTGTCGAGCTCGGTGCCCTTCTGCGCCAGCTTCATGGCGAAGGCGAGGCAGGTCGGGAACCCGCACTCCTTGCAGTTCGTCTGGGGCAGCAGCTTGTAGATCTGGAGTCCGCTGAGGGCCATCGCTCAGGCTCCCTTCGTCAGGTCGTCGAGGGCGTCGCGCATGGCGCTCACGCTGGCCGGGTGCCGCAGCACCAGGATGTCGGCGCCGGACTCGAGCAGCGTCGTCGCCGTGCTGATCTCCCAGGCGACGCCGCGCTCGGCGAGCGCGCCCCACGCCTCGGGCACGTCGCCCTCGGCGCGGCCTTCCTTCTGGCGCCACGCCTCTTCGCCGGCGGTGCAGATCATGGGCTGCTGCGTCATCGAGTCGCCCATGAGGGCGGCCAGGCGCAGGCGCTCCATCACCGAGTACGTGTACTCGAGGCCGTAGCCCAGGGCGCCGGTGTTGGGGTCCATCAGCACACGCTCGAGCGGGAGGCCCATGTCGCTGATGAGGATGTTGAGCTGCTTGGCCAGGTTGACGTCGATCGGCGTCTGGGCGATCACCGCGTGCCCGTTGCCGAGCGCCGCGGCGACGATGGTGCGGTAGTTCTTGTCCTCGCACAGGCCCAAGGCGAGCTGCTCACCCTTGGTCTTCTCGGCGACGGCAACGAGCACCTCGTTGTCCTTGTCGGCCGAGCCGGGCCCGTACACGATGAGCGGCACCGGGACGGCGGCCAGCACGCGCTCGACGGTGCGCACGGCGTCCTCGCACGAGCCGTCGCCCTGGTCGGGGTGGCAGCTGCGGAGCTTCAGGGCGATCAGGTCCGCCCCGGCCTCCACGGCCTTCTGCGCCCACGTGGCGGCGTCGTCCATGGCGTCGCCCCACGCCGCCTGCAGCTCGGCGGACCAGTCCGCCGGGTGCATGTCCTGCACCTCGACGGCGATCGCCGGCCGGTGAGGCATGGCGCCCTCGAAGCCGAGGAACGGCAGCGCGGTCTCGCCACCCACGGACACGGTGCTGCCACGCGTCCCACCGCCGTAGCTGCTGCCGAGCGTGACCTCACGCACGGCGCCGGACCACTTCTCTACTGGGATCTCGACTGGTGTCATCTGCACCCTCCGGGTGTCAGGAGAACGGGCTCAGGACAGGGGCTCAGAACAGCGGGTCCATGGTCAGGGCCGGGTGCCCCTTCTCCTCGAGGAAGGGAAGGAGATCCTCGACCGTGGTGGCCACGGTCTCGTCGGCGATCTTGTCGAGCAGGTCGGGCATGCCCTCCCGCTCACAGACCTCCTGCAGCGCGGGGCGCATGCTCTCGCGCAGATTGGAGCTCAGCCAGACGATGCGCTTCATGCCGCCGTCGGCCGAGATGAACTTCTTGCTCGTGAGGTAGTACTTGCCCATCCCCATCATGCCGGGCGTCTGCATGCCGCCGCCGGCGGTGCCGGCGAGGGTGCTGAAGGTCATCCCGCAGGGCGTCATGCTCGGGTCCTCGCGGCTGACGATCATGAAGCCGTTGGCCTCAGGCACGAGCACCATGATGGCCTCGAAGCAGCCGCAGGAGGTCAGAGGCGCCTCCATGATGGAGTAGAGAGTCACCCTCTCCACCGCCTGATTGGAGTTCTGGTAGATGTACTCGTTGGGGCCGCTGAACTCGCCCTTCTCGGCGTCGATGACGAGACCCTTCGCGACAGGCTGGTTCGGGCCCGTGGGGTTGATCTCGTAGCTCGCCTTGCAGTCGAGCCAGTTGTAGGCGCCGCACAGACCCACGCGCTCCGGGTTGATAACGCAGACGTGGTTGGGCGCGAAGCTCTGGCAGAGCAGGCAGCTGTAGAAGGTGTCGACCGACTCGTCGGTGAGGTTGGCGATGCGCTCGTTGCGCTCGGCGTAGGCGACGCGCGCGACCTCGATGAGCTCGTCCACCTCGGCCTGGTCGGTGGTGAGGTGCACCTGCACCTTGTCGACGATGTTGCCGAACACCTCGTGGATGCGCGCGTGGATGACCTTGCCGAAGTGCTCCAGACGGAAGCCCTTGCCGAAGGTGCTCTTGCTGATCCGCGTCCAGGCGATGTCGCGCTGCCCGTTGTGCTGGATGCCCTCGACGCCGTTGATGAAGTAGTGGAACTGGCGCTCGAGGATCGGCTCGAAGTCGGTCTGCATCTTGCGCCCGGAGACGTCGACGACCATGCCGAGAGGCAGGGCGCCGCCCTCCTCCATGCCGTCGATGTCGGTGCCGCTCACGGTGATCTTGCCGTCCTCGACCTCGTCGGCCGGCTTCATGCGCAGGAACTCGAACGCGTTGGAGCGCTTGCCGCCGAACTCGGCGTACATGATGTCCTTGCGGATGCGCTCGCCCTCGAAGGCCGATCCGTAACTGACGGGGATCGGCACCTTGGCGATCTTGACCTTGACGCCGCGGACCTCCATGCAGCGCTGGATGAGCTTCTCCGTGCGCTCCATGTCGTCGGCGCCCGGGATCTCGTCGAACGGCATGCTCACGACGTGCTCGTAGGTGGTGACACCGGTCGGCAGGATCTGCGGGATGCGCGTGTCGGCGATGGTCGGGAAGCCGAAGCTGATGGCGCCGGCCGCCGTCGCGTACTTGAGGTCGTCCACCTCGCCGAGCGCGAGCACGAAGGCGAACACGCGGTACTTGTTGTACAGCATGATCTTGCGCGCGTTGCCGGCGTCCATGCCGCCGAACGTGAGCGCCGAGCGGGCGGCGAACCCGAGGGCGTACACGGCGGAGATGGTGTCGATGCCGAACGGCACCGTGAAGGTGTCGTAGCCCAGCTGGATGCCCTCTTCCTGCAACTGGTGGATGATGCTCCGCCCGTTGACGTTGCCGCTGAGGAAGATGAGGATGCCGCGGCTCTGCAGCTCGCGGACGATCTTGACCGCGACCTCGTTGCTCTTGGCGCAGCCGACGATCGCGCAGAACCCGGGCATGCGCCCGTCCACGAGCTGGATGCCCCAGGCCCGCAGCTGGATGTCGTCGATCGGGCCGTTGAGCTTCATCTTGTCGCCGTGCACGCCGAGGTCGCCGCCGGTGAAGCGGGCGCCGTCCGCGCGGGCGTGGTCGAGCTTGATCACCTGCGGCTCGGTGCCGCGGGCGAAGCGCGCGCCCTCCATCGCCTCTTCGGCGAAGAGGGTGGCGATGCCGCTGTCGAGCGTCTCCCCCAGATACGGCAGCCACATGTTGTTGCTGGGGACCGGGTGCAGCAGGTTCTTCGCCCGCTCGATGATCGCCGGCAGGTCGCCGAGCTTCTCGACCTTCTCGCCGGTGAACGCGTAGATCACCGGCAGGTAGTAGGCGGTGTTGGTGAAGGCGACCGGGGCGTCGGGGCCGAGCTCGACCAAGGCCGCGTTCACGGCCTCCTCAGCCTCGCGGACCATGCCCTGGGCGCCGCGGATGGCCCTCGTCGCGATGTAGCGTGACATCAGGCCTCCCCCTCGCCGTGGGTGTGATCGCCGTGCGTGTGGTCGTGGCTGTGGCCGTCGCCGTGGTCGTGCGAGTGACCGTCGGCGAGCGGGTAGACCGGCGAGCCGACGGTCTCCACGCCGCGCTCGGCCTCGGCGGCCTTGTCGGCGAGGTACTTCTTGATCTCGGCGAAGAAGAGGCTGTCGCCGCTGTCGCCGTACTGGCTCGGGTCGTACGCCGGGAGCTTCAGAGCCGCGCGCTTGGCGTCGATGAGCTCGAGCGAGCGCGCGTACATCGCGTCCCAGTCCGGGATGAACTCGAGGTCGCCGCCGACCATCTCTTCCCAGCCGGTGGTCATGAGGCGTGTGGCCTCGCTGGAGGCCTCGACCGGGCTGCTCACGCCGAAGATCACGTGGGCGCCGGAGGCGGCGAAGTAGGTGCCGATGGCGATGGCCTTCTCGCACATCCACTCGGGGCAGAGACCGACGGCCGGCAGGTCGTCGATGTCCTCGCCGAGGCCGCCCTCCGTGGCGACCTGCGTGAGCACCGTGAGGATGCGCGAGTTGTCCACGCAGGAGCCGAGGTGGAGCACCGGCGGGATGCCGATGGCCTCCATAACCTCGCGCAGGCCGGGGCCGGCGTGGTCGAGGATCTCGGGGCTCAGGTAGCCGGCCTTGGCGCCGGCCGTGGCGGCGCAGCCGGTCACCACGACCATGACGTCGTCGGCGATGAAGCGCTTGATCATCTCGACGATGCCCTCGTCCTGGGTGACGCGCACGTTGTTGCAGCCGACGACGCCGGCCAGACCGCGCACGCGGCCGGCGATGATCGCGTCGTTGAGCGGCCGGAACGAGCCGCGGTGGAACCCGCCCTGCATGTAGTTGAGGTACTCGTGGCTGAAGCCGGCCACGAGCGGCTCGTGGAAGTCGGGGATGTGGACCGGGCCGCGGTTGGCGTAGTTGGCGATCGCCATGCGCACGATCTCGCGGGCCGTCTCGGGGGCGCGGTGCTCGTCGAACTCGACGTGGGTCGCGCCCGGGATCTTCGCCTTGGGCGAAGTCGTGACCAGCTTGGTGTGGAAGCGTTGGGAGAGTGGCCCGAGCGCCTGCATGATGCACTGCACGTCGACGACCATGACCTCGACGGCGCCGGTGAGCACGGCCAGTTCCTGGTGCAGGAAGTTGCCGGCCGCCGGGATGCCGTAACGCATCAGGATCTCGTTGCTGGTGCAGCAGATGCCGGCGAGGTTGATGCCCTCCGCGCCGGCCGCCTTGGCCTCGGCGATGAGCTCGGGGTCTCGCGCCGCCTCCACGAGCATGGCCGACAGCGTCGGCTCGTGGCCGTGGACGATGACGTTGACCTGGTCGTCCTTGAGCACACCGAGGTTGACCTCGGACGAGAGAGGGCTCGGCGTGCCGAAGAGGATGTCGCTGATGTCGGTGCTGAGCATCGCGCCGCCCCAGCCGTCGGCCAGGGAGCAGCGCAGCGCCGACTTGAGGATGTTCTCGGCGTCGAGGTCGACGCCCTCATGCGTGCGGTGCAGCACCTCGACCACTTCGCGGTCGATGGCGCGAGGGGTGATCCCCAGCTCGCGCCACTTCGCCTGGCGCTTGAGGGTCGCCCTCTTGGTGTAGATGATCTCGCCGTGAGGCTGGCCGAACTGAGTGAGAGCCACATCGGCCACGTCGAGGGCGATCTCGTTGACCTCGCGGCCGCTGGTGGGGACGCCGAGGTAGTCGGCGACGACGTGCAGCTTCTGCTCGTCCTTGACCTTGTAGCCCGCAGCCTCGCCCAGCGCGACGGCGCGCAGCGTCATCGCCATGTCGCGCCCGTGGTCTGAGTGGGCGGACACGCCGCCGGCGACCTGGCGGGCGAAGTGACGCGAGGCGATGGTGCCCATGTCGGCGCCGCAGATGCCGGTCTTCTCCTCGGCGTTCTTGCCGACGAGGCGGCAGGGGCCCATCGAGCAGATGCGGCAGCAGGCGCCGGACTCGCCGATGGGGCACGGCTTCATGGTGTCGGCACGCGAGAACGCGGTGTCGATCCCACAGCCGTCGGCATGCGCCAGCATCTCGAGGGCGGCCGGATCGATGCTCTTCGCGGCTACCGGCTTGGCGGCGTCGGTGGTCTCTTTCTCCATGAGGCGACTCCTTCACCCGAGCGCATCCACGGGCCGCGACGTGCGTGCGGCCCGGACGCCCGGGCGGTTCGTGGACGGGAGGATGCACACAGAACGGTCGGCAATCAGTACTTGCGGTGGTCGCCCGACATCGTGAGATCGGCCGGGTCCGTAGCGGTGACGCGCACACCGGCCGTCAGCCACTCCGGCTTGTCGGTCGGCGAGTTCGCGGCGTCGGCCGCCTCTCCCACCGCGTAGCCGGCCTGCTCGAGCTGGGCGGCGATCTTCTGCGGATCTGTCGTCGCTGGGTCGTACTCGAGACAGAGCGTCGCGTCCATCGCGCTCGCGCCGGTGACCTGGATGTCCTCCGCATCACGGAAGAGGCCACGGACGGCGATCACGTGGTGGTCGGCCCACATGCCCGGGACGATCAGGGCAAGCTGCTCCATTCGTGCCTCCTCGCGCGAACGGCTCCGGGGAGGCGTCCGCCGGGGGAGGCGGGGCGTCGCCCCTTGACAAGGAACCTAGGGGGGTATCCGCAAGCTAGTGTGCGCGACTGTACGACATGGCGCAACCGGAGGTAAAGCATTGTGCTTCTTGTCACAAAATGTCGAACATCAGCGCACGTTTACAGCACTGAAATGCGCAAAACCGGGCCGCGGGGCGAACAGAAGTGCTCATCCCGCGGCCCGGCGGCATGTGCTCGACGTCACAAGTTCACGCGTCTTTGCGCTGTTGTCAAGGGCCGCCGCCCGCCGCCGCTGGCCGGCCGGTACCGCCAAAGCCCCGCGCGAGAGAACCCCGGGGGACATGTCGTTCGGGAGTCGGAGCCCGATGCGATGCCACATGTGACGCTACATCCGGCACCGGATGAGGGGCCGCATGAGGCTCCGACCCCCGCGCCGCCTACCCCCTCCTACCTGCGCCTGAGGCGCGACCCGACGGCGCGCTACGTTGGCTCGAGGTCCCGCACGTAGGCCACCTCGTGAACGTCGAGCCAGTCGGCCACGATGTCGGCGGTAGCATCGTCGCGGAAGCGGTACCAGTCCTCCTGGATCCCTCGGCGGTAGACGGCGTCCTTGAAGACGCGAAAGGCTTTCCGGCCGTGGATCGCGCGGCTCAACTCCCCGGAGAGGCCGGCGTCCTCCTGCCCGCGTGCATACTCGTCCATGATCGCCCACTCGTGGATGTCGAAGCGCGTGGGCAGGGCGAGCCAGCGCCGTTCGTCCGCGACGATCCCGCCCTCATCCTCTCAGCCCTCCCACACCTCGATCTCGAGGCCCGGAACGCGGGCGAACTCGCGCGCGTTGCCGGTGACCATCGTGAGTCCGTGCGCGACGCAGGTGGCGGCGAGCCAGAGGTCGTGCGGGCCGATCAGCGTCCCGGCGCGTGCGAGCTCGGCCCAGAGCTGCGCGTGGGCACGCGCACAGGCGAGGTCCACGGCGAGCAGCGGGAAGCGCTCGAGGACGCCTTCGACGAAGGCCGAGCGCCGGGCACGCACGCCCGCCCCGGCGGCGCGATGCACGCCGTGGAGCAGTTCGCTGGCGGTGACGACGCTGAGGAAGGCCTCGTCCTCGCCGTGACGCGCGACGTGCGGCTCGAGGTGGAGGCGGCCACGCTCCGCCTCGATGAGGATGCTCGCGTCGATCAGGACTGCCATGCGTCCCGTGCCTCGCCGAGCTCATCGCGGGAGGCGTCGAGGTCCGCAGCGAACTCGCCGGCCTCGGCTTCGGTGAGCCGCGGCAGCGAGGCGAGCAGGCCGGGAAGCTCGGAGAGGCGCGCGCCGCTGGGCAGCGGGCGCAGCTCCGCGAGTGGTTTCTTGCCGCGCACCAGCGTGAACGTCTCCCGCCGGTAGGCGACGCGGTTGACGTACTCGGCGAAGTTCCGGGCGACTTGGGTGACGGTCACGTCCGACATGGGCTGCTCCTCGGCAGACATCTGAGAATCAGATTACATGATTCCCGGCCCGCTGTCACTACGCCTTGGGTTCTGCCGAACGCACCGCGGATACCCGGGAGCGCCGCGGCCACGCCTTGCCGCGACGCTCTGGCGAGCCGGCTTGACCTTGTCGGGCATCAGTGCCGCTCGACTTCTAGCGGTACTACAGACATGTCCCGCGTTCCGCCGCCATCGTCAGCAGGAGGTACCAGGCGTGACCCAATCACCGGCAGCAGATCCCCGCGTAGAACGGTCGCGCAGAGCCGTGCTGGATGCCTCGATCGCTCTGTTCCTGGAGGGGGGAGCGAACGCGCTCACGGTCGACGCGGTCTCCGAGAGGTCGGGTGTCGCGAAGACGACCATCTACCGGCACTGGGAGAATCGGGACGCCCTGGTCGTTGACGCCGTGCGAGGGTGCATCCCGGTCGTCGAGCACCCCGACCCCGAGCTTTCATTCGAGGAGGCGCTTCGCCAGGCTGTACGTTCACTTGCAGCAGGTCTATCGGACGACCGGGTCCGCGCCGCCCTTCCACATCTCATCGCTGCCGCCGCGGAGATGTGGGACCTGGGGGCCGACTATCGAGAGGTCGTCGAGCAGCAGTACGCGGGACTCATCGGCGTTCTTGAGAGAGGCGTGGCCGAGGGGAGTCTCTCCGAGGGCACGGACGTGCTGGAGGCGAAGCACCAGATCTTCGGACCCATCTTCGTGACTGCCCTGTCGCCCGACGACCCTCTCGGTGACGACGAGGCTGATCGAGTCGTCGAGTTGTTCCTGGCGAGTCGACGCCGGGACTGGTGATCGGGAGGATCAGCATGGACTTCGTCCGCCGAATGCTCGGGTGCGCGACAGGGCGCGCCGTCTCGATGTGAGCACGGGCGCCGCCGCGAGGCTCTTCCTCGATCTCACGCCGCGCGAGGAGGAGATCCTCGCGCTGCCGCCCGCCGGCGTCAGAGGCGCCGGCGGGCATCGGAGAGCGACGAGTGCGGTCGTGCGTCAGGCGGTCGCGGGCGCGCCGGCGCGGCGCGCGGCGCGGAGCAGCACACCGGCGAAGGCGACGATGGCCGCGCCGGCGATGAAGGACGTCGGCTGCATCCAGCTCACGTAGCCGATGATCGAGACCTGGGCGACGATCCAGAGCATGAGCGTCGCTCCCATGCCGAGAGAGACCCACGGGGCGAGGCTGCTCTTGCGAACGTGGGCGAGCGTCGCGACCAGCATGCCGCCGCCGATGACGACGAAGAGGAACAGGCTCGGGATGAAGAAGCTTCCGAACGGGCTGCCGTCGAGCCAGGACATGGGGATGTCCTTCGCGCCGGCGAGGCCGTAGTACCCGCCGCCGAAGGCGTTGAGCATCACCAGCAGCTGGATGACGATGAGTGCGATCCTGGTGCCCTTCATGGTGTCCCTCCCGGCCGTTGCGCCGTGTCCGCGTTTGCTGTACCGTGTCGAGGTAACAGCGTTACTGTAACGCTGTTACCGTAACAGTGTTTACACGGGCGTGTCAAGGGTCTTCTGGACCGGCGCGCATCGCGGAGCGAGACGAGGAGCGCACATGGCTGAGCGAGCGCGCGGCAAAGGGCGGACGGGACCGGTCACGGCGGAGGCCGTGATCGACGCAGCGCTCGTCGTGATCGACGAGGACGGGCTCGACGCCCTGACCATGCGCCGGCTGGCGCACGACCTGGGCGTCGAGCCCGTCACCATCTACCGGCAGGTTCCGAACAAGGATGCCATCCTTGCCGGCGTCGCCGAGAAGCTCTGGCGCGAGATGGCGCCGGCGCCGGGCGCGCCCGGCGCCTCCTCCCCGCCCGAGCCCGGTGACTGGCGCGAGCAGGTGCGCGGCATGTGGCTCGCGCTGAACGGCCTGATGCAGCGGCACCCCAACGCGATCCCGATCATCGCGCGCGGCGGCGCCTACTCACCGAGCGCCGGCGAGGGCACCGTCGGGATGCTGGGCGTCTTCCGCGACGCGGGGCTCTCACCACTGGAAGCGGCGGAGCTGCTGCACATCCTCTCCGCGTGCGTGGTCGGCTTCGGGTTCGCGACGCTGTGGGGCCGGCAGGCCGCCGCCGCTCAGGAGGCTGCCGCGGTGGCCGGGGAGCCGGCGCCCGCGCCGCCGGACCTGGGCGACCTCAACGAGTACGTCGCGGCGATCGCGCGCTGGGACCCGGCGCAGTTCTCCACCGCGCTGGACATCGTGCTCGGGGCCTACGGAGACGGCGCCGGGAGCTGACGGCGCGCGGAAGAGCGCTCAGGTCGGTCGTCCGCTACTGCTTGACGGCGACCAGCGCGACGCCGAGCCTGTCCTCGAGGTCCTTGATGCGGCCGATCTGCGCATCGTCCATGGACGCCGCGTCGGCCTGGTAGCACGAGTAGGCGAGGATCGGCGTCCCGAGGTCCTGGGCGAGCGACTCGATCTCACCGATCTGACCCGGGTCGAGCTTGGTGGCGAGGCTGCACAGCATGGTGGGCTCCTTCCCGCGCGGGTGACGACCCGTACTGCCTACCCGCAGCGTGGGGGTCGCACGCAGTTGACCAGTCGCCGCGAGGGGTCAGAGGTCGCCTAGCCTCGTGCGCCCCGGCAGGTGGAGCATGGAGGTGTCGAAGCGCTGGGTGCTCGCTCCATGGGAGACGACCTCGTGCGAGTCCTTGTCGAACAGGACGTAGAGCCACTCGTAGAGGCCCGCCTTGGGGCTCGGGGACGCAGCTTCAGTGCCCGCCGATGCCGGCGCCGGCCACGTGCTGAAGTCGCCGTGGAGGATGGCGATCCATACGGGGCTCCACTTCACCTCGTCGCTCGCAAGGGCCGCGTCGCCCTCGAACGGCGCCGCACAGCGGCGGTACGTGACGGTCCACCTCGCGACGGCACCGGGGTCGCCGGCGGCGCGAGCGGCTGCGGACATCCCCTCCGCCAGCCAGTCCGGCGCGGCGGAGGGCGAAGAGGTGTGACCGTGGCGCTCGATTGCGTCGTCGCGGAACCAGAGGGTGATCTCCCGCCACTTCTTCGGCCTCTCGGCAGCTGGCAACCGGCTGAGGCTTGGGTCGTCGGCTGCCGAGTTGACCGTCGTGCGACCATCCAGCCACTCCCTCATGATGGTGATCGAGCCGTCCACGTCTTCCGTCGTGGTGATGCGCGTGCCGTGGACGTCGGCGCTCGTCTCGTACCTGGCGCCGCCCGCCATCACGCCCCCTCCCCCTCCCCCGCCACCGATCCAGAACACGCCGATCTGGGTCGTCCCGTCCGACTCGTACTTGGGGATCGCGTACCCGAGCATGCCGGGGAGGTTGAACTCGTCCGCGTCCATCGCCGACGGGGATGTCGGAGGCGGCGGGCCGTCCAGATCGGCCTTGTAGCAGTAGCCCCTCTTGCCGTCCGAGGCGACGGCGATGAGGTCGGGCTCGTCCTCGTAGGACTTCGCCACGCCGGCGCTGCCGAAGGTCTGGCCGTGTTCGTTTTGCGGCCAGAAGGTGTCCCGCAGTGGATCGAAGGTGTCGCGCACGGAATCGAAGCCGCCGGCCAGGGCGATGCCGCCGAGGACTACGGCGACCAGGAGGCCGGCGGCGAGTGCGATGAGGAGGCGGCGCCGGCGCGAGCGGCGCTCCCGCCCGCCGGCGCCGTCCGTCAGCGTCTGGAGCTGGCGGCGCAACTCGCCCTCGAAGCTGGTCGTGCTGCGTTCTGAGTTCTCGTTCTGCGGGTCCATCACGTCACCTCATCCGTCCAGCTGGGCGGCCAGCCGCCTGAGTCCGCGGCTGACGCGCGCCCGCGCGGTCTCCTCGCTGCAGCCGAGCTCGCGGGCCACATCGTGGTAGGGGAGCCCCTCGATCACGCGCAGTCGGAGAGCCTCTCGCTGGTCCGTGCGCAGGGCATCGAAGGCTTCCCTGACCTCACGGCCGATATGCTCGAAGTCGATGAGCGCCTCGATGCGCTGGACGTCGTCGGGGGCAAGCTCGATGCGCTCCATGCTCAACCGCCTGCGCGCCGCGTCGTCCACGCGCCGGCGGCGCAGGTAGCGCCCGAGCTTGCGCGTGGCGATGGTGTACAGCCAGGCGGACGCCGAGCCCGGACCCCGGTCGCGAAAGCGGCGGCGAGCGGCATAGGCGTCCGCCAGCGTCTCGGCAGTGAGGTCGGCGGCGACCTGGGCGTCGAACGTGCGGCGCGCGAAGTAGGCAAGCAGGCCGGGGAGCACGCGGTCGTAGAACGCGACGAAGAGGTCGGCGCGGCGTGCCGAGGCGGTCAGCAGTTCTTCGTCACTCCTGGTCTCCCGACGCTCCACACGGCACCCCCGACGGCTCCGGCCTTCACTAGGTTAATGCCGAAGGCTTCGAATCTGTGACCGGAAGCGCGATCCCAACGCGAGGGGCGGGGCGGCGGAGGGACCCGGAGGGTCGGTCCGCCGCCCCGCTCGGAGGCTGCGTATGTCGCGCGCCGGTGACCGGGCTGGGCCGAGGCCGGCGCGGTGTGTCAGGCCGGGACCGGAGCGGGCGCCGGCCAGCAGAGGCCGTACTCCTCGATCTCGGCCCACGTCACGCCGGCCAGGGACGGGATGAGCAGGGAGATCTCGTCCTCCCACACGGCCTTGGGGTAGCCGGCCTGCCACTCGTGGCCGAGCCGCTTGGCGACCTCGCGGAAGGCCCACCAGCCGGGGCGCGCGGCGCCGGCCGGGCGCTGGATACGGCGCAGGCGGCTGATGCGGCGCTCGGCGTTGGTGAACGTGCCGTCCTCCTCGCCCCAGGCGACGGACGGCAGCACCACGTCGGCCCGCTCGGCGAGGTCGCCGCGCACGGCGCCCTGGACGATGACGAAGTCCGCTGCATCGACGGCGGCGAGCACGTCGGCGGCGTCGCCGAACGAAGCGGCCTCGTTGGCCCAGACCCACGCCGTCTTGACGGCGCCGCCCTTGAGCGCCGCCAGGATCTCGCCGGTGGCGCGGCCCGGCTCTGCCGGCAGCGAGGCGACGCCCCAGGCGTCGGCCAGGCGCTGCCGGGCGTCGGCGTCCGTGACCGGGTCGCCGCCGGGAAGCAGGTCAGGCGCGACGCCCATGCCCACGAGGCCCTGGACGTTGCCGGCGCCGAGCGGCAGCGCGACGCTGCGCGCGCCGGCCAGGTCGTCGAGCAGCGACTGAAGCTTGACCACGGCGGCGCCGGTGCCGGCCAGGTCGTCGGTGGCGCCGAGCGTGGCGCACACCACGGCCGGCCGCACGTCGACGAGCTTGGCGGCGATGGCGCGGATGGTGGCCGCGTCCAGGCCGGCGTCCTCGGCGATGCGCTCCGGGAGGACGGCGGCGAGCATCGCCTCGAGCTCGCGCTCGTGCGGCACCACGTCTCCGGCCTCGCGGCGGCTGTGCAGCTCGTTGGCGAGCAGCACGGCGATGATGCCGTTGAGCACCTCGGGGATCTGCGCCGCGGCGACGGTCACGCGCACCGCGGCCGCGTCGCCGAGGTCGCTGTGGCCGGCGTCGAGCACCATGAGGTGGGCGCCGTCCCTGACGGCGCGGCGGAGGGCCGTGCCGGCCACCGGATGGTCGGCCACCTCGCCGTCGCCGACCACGAGGACGGCGCGGGCCTCCTCGAGCACCGTGAGGGCGCCGGAGGTGTAGCAGACGCCGGCGCCCGCCGCCGTGCTCGCTAGCGAGACGCCCGAAGCCTGCGCTGCGCGGTGGTCGATGTCGTTGGTGCCGAGCACGGCGCGGAAGAACTTCTGCGCCTGGTAGGCCTCCTCGTTGGTGCAGATGGGCGCGATGAGGCCGGCCACTTCGCCGGGCGCCGCGGCGCCGAGCCTCTCGGCCACCAGGTCGAGCGCCTCGTCCCAGCTCGCCTTGACGAGCTGCCCGTCCTTGCGCACCAGCGGCTCCTCGAGCCGGGCGCGCTCGTCGGGCTCGAGCACGGCAAACCGGCCGCGCTTGCACAGCCGCCCGCGATTGGGCGGCACGTCTCCGGCGCCGGTGACCTTGACCACCTCGCCGTCCTTCAGATGCACCACCGTCTGGCAGCCCATGCCGCAGTGCGCGCAGGTGGTGCGGATGCGCTGCAACTCCCAGCTCCGGGCGATGCCCTTGGCGGTGCGCTCGGTGAGCGCCCCGACGGGGCAGACGTCCACGCACTGGCCGCAGAGCTCGCACTGCTCGAGGTCGGGCAGCGGATACCAGTCCTTGCCCCCTGCGCGCTCGGCGCGCCGTCCGGAGGGGTGAGGCACCACACCATTGACTTGGATGGCGGTGCAGGCGGCCCAGCAGCGGCCGCACAGGATGCACTTGGAGTAGTCGCGGATGACGTAGCTGTCCTCCGCGAATGGGAACTCGTCGGCTGCGGGCAGCTCTGTCGGCGGCTCCACCTGGTACTCGTAGGCGAGACGGCTGAGCTCGCACTCGCCGAGGGCATCGCAGGTGATGCACGTGTGGCGGCCGGAGTTGATGAGGAGCTCGAGCGTGGATCTCCGCGAGCTCCTCACACGATCGCTCATGGTCTGGACGTCCATGCCCTCGGTGGCCGGCGTGCTGCAGGCAGGCAGCAGCCTGCCCGCGCCGGCCACCTCGACCACGCAGAGGCGGCACACGTCGCGGTGACCCGCCTCCGGCAGGTAGCAGAGCGTCGGGACGGCGATGCCGCCGGCGCTCGCCACGTCGAGGATGGTCTGGCCGGGTTCGAAGGTCATGACCCGGCCGTCGATGGTGATCTGCGGCGCTGCGGTCACGGCGCCGGCGTCCTGAGTGGTCTGCGGGTCGGTCATCTCACACCACCCCTACAGCGATGCGATAGCAGCGCAGGCAGCGTTCGGCCTCGCGCCGGGCGTCGGCCGCGCTCACCGGCCCCTCGACCTCGTCGAAGCACTGGATGCGCACCTCCGGCGGCACGACCATCGGCCGCAGCTGCTCGGTGGTGCCGGTGAACGGCAGCGGCTGCTCGGCCTCCTTGCGCACGACCTCGAGCATCGCGTGCTCGAGGCGGACGTCCGGCGGCGGACCGACCGACTCGCCGTTCAGGAAGGCGGTCATGGACTCGGCGGCGCGGCGGCCGGCGCCGAGGGCCGCCACGAGGCTGCTCGGCCCCGTGTAGCAGTCGCCGCCGCCGAACACACGCGGATCGGCGGACTGCATGGTGAGCGGGTCGACCTCCAGGGTCTTCCACTTGCTCACCTCGATGTGACTCGGCACCAACTGGTCGACCGAGCACACCTGGCCGATGGCCGGCACGATGCAGTCGCAGGGGATGACGAACTCGGAGCCCTCGACCGGCTCGGGGCGGCGACGCCCGGAGGCGTCGGGCTCCCCGAGCTGCATGCGCCTGCACTCGAGGCCCTTGACCACGCCGTCCTCGGCGATGATCTTCGTGGGCGCCACCAGGGTGACCATCTCGACGCCCTCTTCCTTGGCCTCGACGATCTCGACCTGGTCGGCAGGCATCTCGGCCTCGGTGCGGCGGTAGAGCAACTTGACGTCGTCGAAGCCGATGCGGCGCGACGAGCGGACGCAGTCCATGGCCACGTTGCCGCCGCCGATGACCAGTATCGTCTTGCCCTTGAGCGGCACGTTGCCGAAGGCGATCTCGCGGAGGAACTCGACGCCGGGCATGAAGCCCTGGTACCCGGCGTCCTCGCCCTCGCAGCCCATGCGCGCGGACTGATGCGCGCCCACGGCGACGAACACGGCCTCATAGCCCTGCTCGAACAACTGCTCCATGGTCACGTCGACGCCGAAGCGGGTGTTGTACTTGATCTCGGCGCCGAGGGCCTCCACGCGGCCGATCTCGGCGCGCAGCACCTCGCGCGGCAGGCGGTAGTCGGGGATGCCGACGGCGGCCATGCCGCCGCCCTCGGGCAGAGCCTCGAGGATCGTGCTCTTGACGCCCTCGAGGCCGAGGTAGTAGGCGCAGGCCAGGCCGGCCGGCCCGGCGCCGATGATGGCCACGCGCGGCTTGCCGGGCAGCACGCGCGGCTCGATCTCGGCCTCGCTGTCCGCGACGAAGCGCTTGAGCGTGCGGATCGCGACCGGCTCGTCCACGGAGCCGCGGCGGCAGGCGTCCTCGCAGGGACGCACGCAGACGCGGCCGATGGTGGCCGGCATGGGGCAGCGCTTGCGCACGGCCTCGGACGAGCGCTCGACCTCGTCGATACGCAGCTGCTCCACGTAGGCCGGGATGTCCACACCGGCCGGGCAGGCGGCCATGCACGGCGCGACGACGGCGCGAGCGTAGGTGCCGCGGGGGATCGGCGCTTTGGCGGCGACAGCGGCCTCGAAGGCCGCGCGGTTCTGCTCGAGCGACTCGAGGACGGCGTACCCGCCGGAGCGGCCGAGGTCGCAGCGAGAAGCCTCGGCGACGTGCTCGGCGAGCTCGTGGGCGCGCCGCAGCCGCTCCTCGGTGCCGTTGCCCTCGCAGATCTCCTCGAGGATGTCGCCGACCTCGTGCATGCCGATGCGACACGGGAAGCACTGGCCGCAGCACTCCTGCACGGTCTGACGGGCGTACTCGCGGGTGAGGTCGACGATGTCGACGGAGTCGTCCCACACGGCCATGCCGCCCCAGCCCATGACGGCGCGGAAGGCGCCGTGGAGCTCGTCGGGCAGGATGGATGGGTCGGTGGTCCAGGCACCCGCCACGGCGACGGCGGCGTCGGTCATGCGGCCTCCTCTGTACCGGTGCGGGCACTGGCTCGGCGACTGCCTCCCTCCAGCGGCAGCAGTGGAGGGCCCGGACCGGACGGTTCGTTGCCGGCGCCCCTCGCGGAGCGTCTCTCACAGGGCCAATGATACGTTCGTGCGCCGCGGGCCACAATCGAGGAGCTGATCGCCGGGCGGCAGCGCGCCGCGGCGGACGCGGGCGCCGCTGGAATGGCCCCTCAGGCGCCGGTGAGGACGCGTCGCGCGGCGTCCACGAGTGCCTGCGGCTGCTGGGCGCCGCTCACCGCGATGCGCCCGCCGAACACGAACGTCGGGACGGCGCGGATGCCGAGCTCGGCCGCCCGGCTCTCTTCCAGCCGGACCGACGTCGCGGTGAGGTCGTCGTCCAGGGCGGCCACGACCCGCTCCGCGGGCATGCCGACCGCCTCGCCGATCCTCTCGACCACCTCGCGGTCGCCGACATCCTCCCCGCGCGCCCAGTAGGCGGCGAGCAATCCGAGCCCGACGCGCTGCTGGAGCGACCGCCGGACGACGTCACCCTCCTCGTCCTCGCCCTCCTCGAGCGCGCCGGCGAGCAGGCGATGGGCCAGGAACGTGCTGGGACGCCGCTCGAGCGTGCGCAGGTCCAGCAGCGGCAGGCCGTCGGCGGCGGCCGCATCGCCGAGATGCCCCGCCATGCCTTCGAGCGCGCCGGGGCCGTACTTGCCCTCCAGGTACTCCGCCAGTCCGATACCCTCCGGCGGTACCGTGGGATCCAGCTCGAACGCGGCGAAGCGCCAGCTCAGGCCGGCGGCCTCATCGCCGAGCTCCTCCAGTGCTTTGAGCCAGCGCGACGCGCCGACGTAGCACCACGGTCAAACGATGTCGGACCAGATGACGACGTCGATCACGGCGGTCTCCTTGTCGAGGGACGGTCGCAAGATGCTTTCCCGCGGTCGGCCAGAATAGTCCGAATCGACGCCGGGGGGCGACAGACCGTGGTCGAGGCTGAGAGAATGCACTCGTCAGGCACACCCGGCGAAGGAGTCACCCATGCCGTCCGAACTCACCGTCCACGCCGTGCAGCAAGGCCCGATGGCGTTCACGATCAGCGACGGCGCGCACGAGGTGAGCGTCGACTACCCGCTGGGTGACGGGGATGACGATCTTCAGGGGATGACACCCCTGCGCCTCCTCCTCGCGAGCCTCGCCGGCTGCAGCGGCAGCTCGGTGGCCGCGCTCCTGCGCCGCGACGGACAGCCGGTCGACCGCGTCGAGGTCACGGCCCGCGGGCAGCGCCGCGACGAGCACCCGACGGTGATCACCGACATCGACCTCGCGTTCACCGTGTACGGCGAGGTCGACCCCGCGCGCGTCGAGCACGCGCTGACGCTCTCGGAGACGGCGATCTGCCCCGTGTGGGCGATGATCAAGGCGGGTACGCCCGTCACCAGCAGCTTCACGGTAGTCAAGGTCTGAGGGGGATCCGATGCGCAGAATGACCAGACTCGTTCCGCTGGCCGCCGCCGTGCTCGCGCTCGTGGTCCTGACGGCCACGAGCGCCGGCTGCGGCGGCGGCTCCGCGGACGACAGCTCGCCTCCCCAATGGCAGAAGGTCGTGACGACCGAGGTGTCGGGCAAGGAGTCGGTCAAGCTCAACCTCGGCGTGCACCCGCTCGGCACGAAGGTCAGGCTCGGCTGGAAGCTCTCCGGCCCCGACAAGCCGCCGGTCATGCTGACCTTGCGCCTCATCAACGTCGACATCGGTACGGGCTTCGGCTACTCCATGACACCGAACGACCAGGGATTCAAACTGGAGACCGACAACGCGATGACGATCGCGCCGCTCAAGCCCGGCAACTTCCGCATCTTCTTCACCCAGCGGTTCCCACAGGCGAAGGGCCCGGGGTACAGCGGCGAGGTCACGGTCTACACGCTCAAGTAGCCGCTGCGCCGACGTACAATCCGGGCCAGGAACGCGGCGCACGCGAGGAGGCGCCGGGAGAAAAGGAGCAGGGGACCATGGCATTCACCTTCGGACCGCGGCGCGCCACCTACGTCGACATCTCAGAGGTGCTGCCGGCCGGGGGCCCGCTGACGCCGACTGAGCTCGACCACTTCGAGGCGTTCGACCTGCTCTACCGCTCCCTCTGCGCCCTCCTGTTCAACTACGTCCCCACGTCGGGCCACCCCGGCGGCTCCATCTCCTCCGGCCGCTTCGTCGCCGCCCTGCTCTTCGATGCGCTCGACTACGAGCTCGGCGACCCCGACCGGCCGGACGCCGACCTGATCAGCTACTCGGCCGGCCACAAGGCCATGGGCCTGTACGCGATGTGGGCGCTGCGCGACGAGGTCGCGGCGGTGGCCGATCCGGCGCTGCTGCCCCAGAGCCTGGAGCAGCGCCTCCGCCTGGAGGACCTGCTCGGGTTCAGACGGAACCCGATCACGGCGACGCCGCTGTTCCGCCGGTTCGGCGCCCGGGCGCTCGACGGGCACCCGACGCCGGCCACTCCGTTCGTGAAGCTGGCGACCGGCGCCTCCGGCGTCGGCGTCGCCAGCTCCGTCGGGCTGGGTTTCGGCGCGGCCGACCGCTACGGCGCCGACGCCCCGCGCGTACACATCGTCGAGGGCGAGGGCGGTCTGACGCCCGGCCGCGTGAGCGAAGCTCTCGCCGCGGCCGGGACCGCATCCCTCGCCAACCTCGTGGTGCACCTCGACTGGAACCAGGCCTCGATCGACAGCGACCACGTCTGCCGCGAGGGCGTCGTCCCCGGCGACTACGTGCAGTGGGACCCGCGGGAGCTCTTCTACCTCCACGACTGGAACGTCATCGAGGTGCCGAACGGCCACGACGTGCAGCAGGTCGTCGCCGCGCAGCGGCACGCGACGACGCTCGACACCGGCCAGCCCACGGCGATCGTCTACCACACGCACAAGGGCTGGCGCTACGGCGTCGAGGGCAAGGCCAGCCACGGCGCCGGTCACAAGCTTTGCTCCGAGGGCTTCTACGAAGCGCTCGCGGAGCTGAGCCGCACCACCGGCGCCGAGCTCGACCTGCCCACCTGCGAGCCGGGCGAGCAGCGCTGCGCCGGCGCCGACGGCGCGGCGGTCCGCGAGGAGTGCTTCTGGACGGCGCTGCAGGCGATCCGCTCGCAGGTGCACGCGCAGCTGCCGATGGCGGCCGCACTGGCGGAGCGGCTCGCGGCCGCCCGCGACCGGCTCGAGGCGCGCGAGCGGGCCCCCAGGCCCGGAGCCCCGCGCGTCGACGAGGTCTACGAGCTCGCCGGGGCGGCGGCGCAGATGGCGCCGGCGCCGGAGGCAACTCCCGAGGCGCTGCGCCTCGAGCCCGGCACGTTCACGACGCTGCGCGGCGAGTTCGGCCGGGCGCTGCTCCACCTGCAGAGTGCCAGCGGCGGAGCCTTCCTCGTCGCCGCCGCCGACCTCGCCGGCTCCACCAGCATCTCGACCGTGGCGTCGGGCTTCCCGGGCGGCTTCTGGAACGCCCACGCCAACATCGACGCCCGCCTGCTCTCGGTGGGTGGCATCTGCGAGGACGGCATCGCCGGCGTCCTCAGCGGCATCACCGCCTACGGGCACGACCTGGGCGTCGGCTCATCGTACGGGGCGTTCATGGCGCCGCTCAGCCACATCGCGGCGCGCCTGCACGCGATCGGCGCCCAGGCGCGCAAGGCCGTCTCCGGCGAGCCCTACAAGCCGATGATCCTCGTCTGCGCGCACGCGGGCCTCAAGACCGGTGAGGACGGCCCCACGCACGCCGATCCGCAGCCGCTGCAACTGCTCCAGGAGGACTTCCCCAAGGGGACGGCGATCTCGCTGACGCCGTGGGAGCCGCAGGAGATCTGGACGCTCACGGCGGCCGCGCTGGCGCAGCGGCCCGCGGTCATCTCCATGTTCGTGACCCGCCCCACGGAGCAAGTGCTCGACCGGCCGGCGCTCGGGCTGGCCCCGGCCGAGGCGGCGGTGACGGGCGTGTACGCGCTGCGCGCGACCGAGTCGCCCGACGTGACCGTGATGCTCCAGGAGAGCGCCGTCGCCTACGCCTTCGTCGAGGAGGCCCTGCCGATCCTGGAGGAGAAGGGCGTCGACGCGCTGGTCTACTACGTCGCCAGCGCCGAGCTCTTCGACCTGCTGCCCGCGGACGAGCGGCGCGCGATCCTGCCGGAGGCGCGCGCCGCCGAAGCCATCGGCATCACCGGCTTCACCCTGCCGACGCTCTATCGCTGGGTGACCAGCGACGCCGGCCGCGGCGCCAGCCTCTACCCCTTCCGCAAGGGACACTACCTGGGCAGCGGCCCGGGCGAGGTGGTGCTGGCCGAGGCCGGCCTCGACGGAGCGAGCCAGGCCGCGGCCATCCTGCGCTACGTCGACGCCCGGGTCGGCGCCCGCTGACCCGCGGACGCCCGGCGCATCCCAAGGAGGAGCGATGACCGAACCGAGAGAGATCGCAGCAGCAGCCGAGGAAGTCGCCCCCGGCCTCTGGACCTGGAGCATCAGCAACAGCAACATCGGCGGCCACCTCTCGAGCTCGCAGGCCTTGCTGACGCGAGAGGGCTGCGTGCTGATCGACCCCGTCCGACTGGACGACGCGGCTCTCGGCGCCCTGCCGCGTCCCACCGCCATCCTGCTCACCGCCCGCTGCCACCAGCGCGCCGCGTGGCGCTACCGTAAGGAGCTCGGCGCCGAAGTCTGGCTGCCGGAGGACGCGGCGGCCGCGGATGAAGCGCCGGACCACACGTACGCCGACGGCCAGAGCCTGCCGGGCGGCCTCCGCGCCTTCCGCACGCCCGGACCGGAGTGGCCGCACTACTCGTTCATCTCCGAGGGCGACCCGGGGATCCTCTTCTGCTCGGATCTCGTGAGCGGCGACGCGAGCGGCGCGCTGCACTTCATCGATCCGGCGTTCCACGAGGACCCCGCGGCGACGCGGAGGAGCGTGGAGCATCTCCTGAGCCTCCCGTTCGGCATCCTGTGCCTGGCGCACGGCGCGCCCGTGGTGGACGACCCCAAGGCCGCTCTGCGAGAAGTGCTGGCTCAGAGCGGCTGAGCGAACGCGGAGAGGTCCGACGGCCGGCGGCCCTCGGCGCCGGCGACGTTCTCTGGCCCGCAGCTCTCAGCGCCGGCGACGTTCTGGGGCCGGCGCCTCAGCGCACCGTCAGGCGGGCGCTCCCCGTGGAGGCCTGCGGGTTGCCGGCGGCGTCGCGCGCCCAGACGACGTAGCGATAGCTGCCCTTGCCAAGCCCGGCGAACGCGATGGACGCTGCCTGGCCGACCGGCAGGAGCCGGCGGACGAAGGTCCGCAGCACCCGCCCGCCCGGCGTCGTGACCTGTACAACGGCGCTGCACGTGGGCCCGCACGGCTGTTCGTCGTCGACGCGGAAGGGCAGCCGCACCTTCCCTCGGCGGCGTGCGACGACGTCCCGCAGAGCGAGCGGCGTCGGTCTGACCGTGTCGACGAAGATGTCGGCGGCGGCGGCGACCGGCCGACCGCCGTCGAGCCGGTACTCGGCCTCCACCAGCCGCGGGCCCTCCCCCTCCGACAGCTCGACCGTGACTGCGGCCGCGTACGGGCGCCAGTCTCCCCACTCACCGTCGGCTTCTCGCAAGCGCACCTCGCAGCGCGACGACAGCCAGGGCTGCTCCTCGAGGACGGGCGCCGCGACGCCGGCCATCACCGCGTTGCCGGCGTTGCCGAGATGCAGCCCGTCGGACCTGTAGAACTGCTGGTCGAGATTGTCGCCCGCATCTCCGATGCGGGGGTCGGAGGCAACGTCGGCAAGGCCGTCGGCGAACGTGCGCCAGCCGTGCCGCAGCAAC
>CAIYOD010000076.1 GCA_903927755.1 uncultured Thermoleophilia bacterium
CCGGGGCCGCCTCGCGGCGGCCCCGGCCCTTCTCGTTCCTCGGCCGGGCGGCGCATCCCGCGCCGCCTCACGCCTCATCTCAGAGCGTCATCCCGCTGCTGCCGCCCATCATGCCGCCGAACAGCTGGTTCATGAACTTCTCGAACGACTCGGCGTTCTTGGGCGCTTCGACCTCTACCGGCTCGTCGAAGGCGCTCATGCTCACGCTGCCGTTCATCATCATCCCGGTGACGCCCTCCATGTCCTTCTGGCCGGAGGTGTCCATGGACGCGCCGAACTGGGCCTTGTACATGTACTGGTCGTCGATGCCGATCCAGTAGTCCACAGTCGCGTCCTTGAGGGTCTTACCGAGCTCCTCGGCCTGCGCCTTGTTCTGCGTGAGGCCCTCGCTGAGCTGACCGAGCTCGCTCCCCGAACCGCCGAGCTTGTCCTGGAGCGTCGGGTCCTCAGCGGCCTTGGTCAGCGACTCGACGAGCTTCTGCGGATCGGCGACGGCCTTGATGTGGTAGACCTCGATGCCGTTGAGGTCCTCCGTGCCCGCGAGCTCGTACTCGGTGCCCCAGGTGGACGGATCGACGCCCATGCTCTTGAGCTGCTCGGTAGGTGCGGCGCCGGTCTGAGCCTGCTTGTCGAGCGACTTGGCGTTCTCGGCGTCGAGTGCGTACCACGTGCCCTGATACTCGAGCCACGACTCCTTGCCCTCGCTCATCATGCCGAACTCGAGGTTCTGCCCGGCGATGCCGAGGCTCATCGTCATGTTCACGGTAGTGGGATCGTTGCCGCTGGCGCCTTCCGCGTGGATGGTGACGCCCTGCGCGAGCAGCGCTTTCGCCGTCGGGTCGGTCATCTTCGCGGTGTCGCCCTGCACCTTGAGCCCGAAGTCGGCGACGAACGAGGCGCTCGTCACCGTCGCCATCTTGGCCTCGCTGTCCTTGACGATCTGGTCGGCCGACTGGCCGGAGGCCGCGGTGGCGACGGCCGAGCTGGCCGTCGACGCCTCGTCGCTGCCGCCGCACCCCGCTACGGCGACCAGGACGAGCGCCAGTGCGAGGAGCCACACGGCTCCGCGTCCGAGGTTCATGGCACGCATAGGATCCCTCCTGTCGTCTGCTTGGCGCGCTGACCGCGCCCGCACATCTTCTCGGCGGAAAGGCAGCCCTCCTTTAAGGAGAGATGCCCGCTGAGCTCAGACTGACGGCTGTTTCGGAGAGACGACGACAGCGCGGAAGGGTTCGTTGCCCTCCGACACGGTCTCGACGCGCGGGTGGTCCTTGAGGTGGAGGTGGATCACCTTGCGCTCCGCGGCGGTCATGGGCTTGAGGGCGATGCTCATCGACTCCCGAGTGACCTTCTGCGCCGTGCGATCGGCCAGTGCCGTGAGGGCGGCGGCGCGGCGGTCGCGGTAGCCCTCCGCGTCGACGATCACCTGGCGGCGCTCGCGGCGGTCACCGTTGACGACAATCGCGGCGATGTACTGCAGGGCGTCGATGGTCGCGCCGTGCCGGCCGATGAGGAGCCCGAGGTCGTCGCCGCTGATCTCGGCGCGCACCCCCTCGGGCGTCTCGCTGGCGCCCACGTGTGCCTCGATACCCATGAGGTCGACGGTGGTCTGGACGAACTCGCGCAGCGTCTCGGCGCCTTCGGGGAGGTCGGCCTCGACCCGTTCCTCTGACGGGCACAGGCGTGCCTCGACCTGGGCCAGCATCTTGCCGCGGCCGAAGAGACCGCCCTTGCTGCCCTCCTCGACGACGATGTACTCGACGTCCTCGGGGTTCACGTAGGGCACGATCTTGCGCAGCTGCTCGAGCGCCGTGCGCTTGGCCTCCTCGACGGTGGCCCCGCCGGCGATGGTGGCGAACTCGGTCTCTTCTTCGTCTTCGTCGATCGGCTGGAGGTCGTCAGGCTCTTCCATCGATCTTGCTCCCTGGTCGGGTGGGGAAAGGCGTAGACGGCCCCGGCGGCGTCACTCTTCCGCCGGACCGTCCGCGCTCGTGGTCGTTCCTCCGTCGCCGCCCTGGTCCGGCGCGCCGCCTGCCGGCTTGTCGGCCGGCTGAGTCTTCTTGGGCTGCTGGCTGGCCGGCCGGGTCTTCCCCTGCTGGCCGCCGGAGCCGCCCTTGGGCTTGGCGCCGCCGGACTGTGCCGGCTTGGCACCGGGCGCCTGCTTCCGCTTGACCTTGCCGGGCGGCGGCTTCTTGCCGCCCTGCGCGGGCTTCTTGCCGGCCGCGACGCTGCCCTGCTTGGACGCGCCACCGCCCTCGCCCTTCTTGGCCATCTTCTCCTCGCGCTGCTTCATGGCCTCGCCCTGCGACGCCATCATGACCTCCATGAAGCGGCTGCGCTTCTTGGGCTTGGCCTTGGCCTTCGCCGCGAGCTCTTCGGGCTTGGGCATCGTCTTGCGGATGACCAGCTGCTGGCCGATCGTCCAGACGTTCGTCGTCACCCAGTACACGAACAGACCCGCCGGGAAGTTGAAGAGGAACGCGACGAAGACGATCGGCATCGCGCGCATGATCCACTTCTGCGTCTGGTCGCTCTGCGTGGCCACCATGAGCTCGGTCGAGATCATCTGCGTGACCACGTACAGGATCAGGAGAATGTAATACGGATCAGGGAATCCCAGGTGCGGGATCCACAGGAACGGCGCCTGGTTCAGGGCCTCGACGGAGGCCTGGTAGGCGGGCGCCGAGAGCGGTCCGAGGCCCTTGATGGCTGCGTACAGGCTGATGAACACCGGCAATTGCAGGATCAGCGGGAGGCACGACGCAAACGGGTTCACGCGGTGCTCCGAATAGAGCTTCATCGTCTCTTCCTGGAGCTTGCCGCGGTCGCTCTTGTACTTCTTCTGCAGTTCCTTGATCTGCGGCTGGATCATCTGCATCTGCTGCGCCGACTTGTACTGCTTCCAAGTGAGAGGGAAGAGGATGAGGCGCACGATGATCGTGAGGCCGATGATGGCCAGACCCCAGGTCCAGCTGTACCCGAGTCCGAGCCCCGACAGGAAGTCGTTGATCGTGACGAGGACCCAGTGCAGCAGCAGGATGAGCTGGGAGAGGATGGGGAGGTTATACACGTGCGCTCACATTCTCTTGGACGTGGTCGTGCCCGCAGCCGTGGTGCCCGGGCGGCACGGGGTCGTAGCCGCCGTTGCTGAAGGGATTGCAGCGCAGCAGACGCCAGCTCGCGAGGCCGATGCCCTTGATCGGGCCATGCTCGCGCAGCACGCCGATGGCGTAGTTGGAACACGACGGGTAGTACTTACAGCGCTGCCCGAGCATGGGCGAGAGGGTGTACTGGTACACCCTGATGAGACCGATGAAGACGGCGCTCAGCCCCGCGTTGACGCCGGCGAGGACGCGGTTCATGCCCGTCCTGCCGCGAGGAGGCCGGAGCGATCCAGCAGTTCCTGCACGGCTCCGGCCACCAGGCCCTTCTCGCCGTCGCCCTCGCGGGTGACGAGCTCGATGAGTTGCAGGCGCGCGATCACGACCAGATCGTACTCCTCGGCAAGCTGCCCCGCGTTGGCCTGGAAGGCCTCGCGTAGCAGCCGTTTGATGCGATTACGGACGACGGCTCCGCCCAGCTTCTTCGACACCGAGAGGCCGAGACGCGGCCCCTCGTCACCCGGCTCGGCCGGGCGCTTGAACCAGTACAGCACCAGGAAGCGAGAGGCCGTCGAGTTCCCCTGCCGATAGATGCGCTGGAAGTCGGAGGAGCGAGAAAGGCGGGAGCGTTTGGCGGCCATCAGGGCCCGCGGCTATGCGGAGAGGCGCTTGCGCCCCTTCTGCCTGCGGCTCTTGATCACCGACCGACCCGCGCGCGTGCTCATGCGCTTGCGAAAGCCGTGGGTCTTGCTGCGCTTGCGGGTGTTGGGCTGGTAGGTCCTCTTCACTGCTTCCTCGCACGATCGCCGATAGTCAGAACGCAGAGTATAGCGGCGCGGCGGAGGCCGGGTCAATTTGGCCCCGGGACCCGGACCCCGTCTCCCCCCACACTCACGAAAGCCTGAACGTTGCCGATATGGGCTACTGTGACCGGTGTCCGGCGATAGAGTGACCATGCTGCTCGAAGGATCCATTCACAGGTTCCACCTCGCCGGCGTCCTGCAGTTCCTCGCGCAGGGCGCCTCCACCGGCGTGCTCGAGGTCCGCGATTTCGAGGAGTACGGCTTCATCTACCTGGTGACCGGTCGGGTCGAGGCCATCTCCCTGCCGATCACCGACGAGAAGCTCGGCACTCGGCTGGTCAAGGCCGGCTGCCTCAGCGAACAGCGGCTCGCCGAGGCGCTGATGGAAGACGCGGGCCTTTCACACGACCAGAAGAAGTTCAAGCCTCTCGGCCAGCGCCTCATCGAGAAGGGCTACACGACGACCGAGGAGATCCGCCACATCATGGAGCGGCAGACGCTGGACCAGGTCTTCGAGCTGGCGCACTGGACCAACGGCGTGTTCCTCTACGACGAGCCCGAGCTGATGCCGCGCTTCCAGGTGGCGATCGAGGGTGACGTCCAAGGGCTCCTGCTCGACGCCTACCGGCGCATCGACGAAGGCGAGCGCGCCCGCAAGACGCGCAACGTCATCGAGAACGAAGTCTGCTACGCGTGCCCGCTCGGCGAAGAGTGCGGCAACGTGATCAAGAGCAAGTACCTGAAGAAGGACGTGTGCCTCTGGCGAGAGATGGCCGCGGTCCTCGACGAGAGCAGCGAGCACCTGCGCGACGCGCGTCAGCTGTACCGCTCTCGCGAGACGGACACGAAGCAGGAGCTCGACGCCTCCCTGGATTCCGAATAAGCGGCGCAGGTGCCGAAGGCGCCGCAGTGGACTTACCGTCGGGTGCTCCGAAGGTGCACCCGACAATAGTGGACGCAGGCGCCGCGAGGCGCCACGGCCCACCTCTCTCCGAGCTTGAGCGCTTCCCTCTCCGGGTACTGACTCGGCGTGGCCGGTGAGCAGAGCATAGACGGCGCCTTCAGACACATCCTCGACGCGATCAGCGACGGCGTGTACGTGACGGGTCCCGACCGCACCATCGTCTACTGGAGCGCGGGCGCGGAGCGCATCACCGGGTATGCCGCCGACGACGTGGTCGGCCGCCGGTGCAGCGAAGAGATCCTCGTCCACACCGACCTCACGGGCGCCCGACTCTGCCTCTCGGGCTGCCCTCTCCAAGACTGCATCGACAACGGGGAGGAACGCTCGATCAGCGAGGTGTTCCTGAAGCGCAAGGACGGCGAGCGCCTCGCCGTCTACGTCAAGACGGCCGTCTTCGAGATCGAGGGGCGGCGTCATGCTGTCGAGATCTTCGGGGAGCTCGAGAGCGTCGCCGGCAAGGAGCTCGCCGGCCGTATCCAGGAGCTTTCGGACTCGGCCGTGTCGGACCCGCTGACGGGTCTGTTCAACCGGCGGTACCTTGACGCGGCGCTCGCCCAGCAGTTCGCCATGTTCAAGCGGCTGGGGCGCAGGTACGGCGTCATCCACATGGATATCGACGAGCTCAAGGAGATCAACGACCGTCTCGGGCACGCCGCGGGCGACGGGGCGATCCGCTTCGTGGCCGGCATCCTCTCGGACAACGTGCGTGAGATGGACATCACCGCGCGCCAGGGCGGCGACGAGTTCGTGATCATCTGCAGCCTCGCCTCCGCGGACGACCTCACCGTGTACGGACGGCGCCTCGTGCGCCTCATCCACGACTCCCGGTTCGCGGCAGCCGAAGACGCGGGCCTTCGCGTGACGGTCTCGGCCGGCGGCAGTCTCGTGGCCGTGGACGACCCGGACGAGACCGCTACGCTCGCGCGCGCGGACGCGGCCATGTACACGGCGAAGCATCGCGGCCGCGATGAGTTCGCGACCGGGAGCAACGGGAGCGGACGGTGACGCCGGACGGCGGCGACCTGCGCCGCAATCCGGTCAGCGGCAAGCTTTCCATCGTGGCGCCGGCCCGGGCTTCGCGGCCGGCGGACGCCGCAGGGCGAGACGCAGCAGCTCCGCCCTGTCCCTTCTGCGCCGGCAACGAGGCGCTGACGCCGCCGGAAGTGGACGCGCTGCGTCCCGCCGGTGGCGAGCCCGACGGCCCAGGCTGGCGCGTGCGCGTGGTGCCCAACAAGTACCCGGCGCTCGCCGGGCGGCACGAGGTGATCGTGCATGCCCCCGGCCACGAGGCCGAGCTCGAGGACCTCGCCGACGGCACGCTCGCCGAGGTCCTCGGCATGTGGCAGCGCCGCATCGCCGCGCAACTGGACGGCGGCGCGGCCGCCGCGACGCTCATCGGCAACGTCGGCGCCGGCTCGGGCGCCTCGCTGGAGCACCCGCACGAGCAGTTGTTCGCGACGCCGGTCGTGCCGCCGCTGCTGCTCGACGAGCTCGTCGAGGCAGAGCGGTACCGCAACCGCTACGGGACGTGCGTGGTGTGCGACGGACTCGAGAAGGCCGGGGACCGGCTGGTCCTGGACGGCCCCGTCGGCGCCTGGGTGCCGGCCGCCAGCCGTTTCAACGGCGAACTGTGGCTGGCTCCTGCCGCGCACGCGGCCGACTTCCGCGCCGCCGACCCGGCCGTCGTGGCGCCGGCGCTGCGCCGCGTCCTGGCTGCGGTCAAGACGTCTATCCGCGGCGCGCCGCTGAACTTCTGGCTGCACACGGCGCCGGCGGACCTGCGCGGCCCGTTCCACTGGCACCTGGAGTTCGCGCCGCGAACCTCGACGCTCGCGGGATTCGAGCTGGGCACCGACATCGCGCTCGTGACCAAGGCCCCGGAGGCCGCGGCGGCGGAGTACCGCGCGGCCTTGCCGCGGATCTGACCACGCCGCCGGGGCGGCATCGGGGAGGCCTCCGTCAGCCGCCTTCGTGACGCAGCGCGAGCTGTCCGCAGGCAGCCTCGATGTCACCGCCGGGGGAGTGCCGGACCGTGACGCTCACGCCCATGCGTTCCAGGCGGTCGCGCATGGCCTCGATCTCGCCGGCGACGGGGCGTGTGAATGCGCCCCCCGTCTCGTTGTAGGCGATCAGATTGAGATGGTAGAGCGGGCGGCGCAGGCGCTGCGCCAGCGCCGTGATCTGCGCCGGCGTGTCGTTGACACCTCGCAGCACCACGTACTCGAAGAGCAGCTTGCGCCGCGTCGCCTTCACGTACCGGTCGCACGCGGCGAACACCCGGTCCAGCGGATACGTTCGGTTGAGCGGCACCAGCCTGTCGCGCAGCTCGTCGGTGGCGGCGTGCAGGCTCACCGCCAGGTTGAGCTGGAGCGGCTCGGCGGCGAACCTGTCGATACCCGGCACGACCCCGACGGTGGACACGGAGATGTGGCGCGCGGCGAGCCCGAAGCCGTCCGGGTCGTTGAGCAGGCGGCAGGCGCGAAGCGTCTCGTCGTAGGTGTGGAACGGCTCGCCCATCCCCATGAAGACGACGTTGGTGATCCGCCTGTCGCCGTCGCCGTGCAGGAGCCGGGCGAAGTGCAGGACCTGGTCGACGATCTCCTCGGCCGTGAGGTCCCGGCGCAGCCCCAGCCTCCCCGATGCGCAGAACGCGCAGCCCACGGCGCAGCCGACCTGCGTCGAGACGCAGACGGTGGCGCGCCCGGCGACCAGCATGAGAACGGCCTCGACGGGATGCCCGTCCGCCGTCGTGAAGAGGGTCTTTCGCGCCGTGCCCTTCGGTGCGACGCGCGCCTCCACTTCGGTGAGGGACACGGGCGAGAGCCGCTCGGCCAGCGCCTGACGCAGGGCCAGCGGCAGCGTCGTCACGGCCGCGAAGTCCGTGACGAGCCCCCGGGAGAGCGCCTCGTAGACCTGGCGAGCGCGATACGGGGGCTCGCCGAGCTCGGCCATCGTGGCCGCGATGAGGTCAGGTGCAAGCACCCTGCCATTCTACGCCGGGCAGGGAATGATAGAGGCGAACACGAAAACGTCTACCGGCCAGGCACGGACTACCCGGGACCCCATACTCCATGACGACCGTCCAGATCATCGGGATCGCTGTCGCAGCTGTTGCGGTGCTCCTGCTCATCATCGCTCTCGTCGTCACGAGGCGGCGCGGCGATGCGCCCGACGACGAGGCGCGTCCTGCCGGCGGCTCCTTCCTCGACGGGGCTCCGCAGGACACGTTCTCGGTGCTCGGCAAGGCCGAGCAGCCCGTGGAGGACATCACGATCGACCCGGCGATGGAGCGCGCGGCCGCGGCCCAGCGCGCCGCCGCCGCGACCGCCGAGCGCGTCCCGGAACGGGCTCCTCAGCCCGGAGGCCTCGGACTGGACTGGGGCCCGGACCTCAGCGTGCGCACAAGTGACCTGCGTGACGAGCGGGCGGAACCGGCGCGTCGCGACGAAGACGAGGCGGAGATCACGGGTGAGCTGCGGCCGGACGAGACGGCGCTGCTCCCCCCCGAAGACGCACCCCCGGCCCCCGAGGGGGAGAGCGGCGACCAGGTGGCCGCCACGCAGCCCGCGCGGCCCGCTGAGGGCGGGCACGCCGCCGGCGATGTGGCGGCACAGGAGTCCGGCACAGGCGGTCGCCTGGTGCCGCTCTCGGACATCATCGTCACCACGAGCAGCAAGATGGTCGACCTGGACGATCCCGACGTGCGGCGCATGCTCACCGAGCTGGTGACGTTCGAGATCGACCAGGCGGCCGACTTCCGCAAGAGGGGTCAGACCATCGACGCCGTGCTGCAGCTCACGGAGGCCGAGAAGGTCTCGCGGGCGCTCGGCATGAACGAATCGGCGCAGCGGATCCGGGCGATGATGGACGAGATCCGCAGCGAGTAGCCGCTCCCTCCGCCGGCGAGGCGTCTCGCTAGTTCGTCAGGCTCTGAAGAGGCGCGGGTATGCGCCCGCCCCTCCGCACGAACGCGCTGTTGCCGGCGGTGCTCACCTTCATGACCGGCCCCTCGCCGAAGAGCCCGCCCAGGGTGACCCACTCCCCGACCTGCTTGCCGGCCGCCGGGATGAGGCGGGCACCGGTGGTCTTGGAGTTGATCATGCCGATGGCCATGACGTCGGCGATGGTGCCGGCGAGCGCGTCGCGTGAGGTGTCGCCGGGCACGACGATCATGTCGAGGCCCAGAGAGCACACGGCGGTCATCGCCTCGAGCTTCTCGATGGACAGGTTGCCCTCGGCGGCGGCCCTCGCCATCGCGCCGTCCTCGCTCACCGGGATGAAGGCGCCGGAGAGGCCGCCGGTGGACGACGTGGCCATCGTGCCGCCCTTCTTGACGGCGTCGTTGAGCATCGCGAGCGCGGCGGTCGTGCCGGGAGCGCCAACCGCCTCCAGGCCCATGCTCTCGAGGATCTCGGCGATGGAGTCGCCCACGGCCGGCGTCGGCGCCAGCGAAAGGTCGATGATGCCGAGCTCGGCGCCCAGCAGCTGCGAGGCCTCCTGGGCGATCAGCTCGCCGACGCGCGTGATCTTGAAGGTCGTGCGCTTGATGAGGTCGGCGAGCTCGATGAACGAAGCGTCCGGGTTGGCGGCGACGACGTTGCGCACGACGCCCGGGCCGGAGATGGCGACGTTGATGCTGCACTCCGCCTCCCCGCTGCCGTGCATCGCGCCGGCCATGAAGGGGTTGTCCTCCGGCGCGTTGCAGAAGATGACGATCTTGGCGCAGCCGATGGAGTCGTGTTCGGCGGTGCGCTTGCTCACCGCGAGCAGCACGTCTGCCATGCGCAGCACGGCGTCCATGTTGATGCCGGCGCGCGTGGACGCGACATTGACGGACGAGCACACCCGGTTGGTGCTGCCGATGGCGTCGGGGATCGCCTCGATGAGCGCGGTGTCACTGCGCGTGAAGCCCTTCTGGACGAGCGCGCTGAAACCGCCGAGGAAGTCGATCCCGACCTCGTCGGCGGCCGCGTCGAGCGCGTGCGCCACCTCGAGGTAGGCCTCCGGATCGTCGCTGCCGACGACACCGGCGATCGGCGTCACCGAGACGCGCCGGTTCACGATCGGCACGCCATACTTCTCCTGCAGTTCGGCGGCGACCTCGACCAGCCGGCCGGCGCGGCGCACGATCTTGGCGTGGATGCGCTCGGCCGTACGCCGCGGCTCACCCGCGGCGCAGTCGACCAGCGAGATACCCATGGTGACGGCCCGGACGTCGAGGTTCTCGGACCGGATCATGCTCACGGTCTCGAGGATCTCCTGGGCGGTGATGAAGACCACAGCCGCCCCCGCTAGACGCGGTGCATGAACTTGAAGATATTCTCGTGCTGCACGCTGATCTGCAGCCCGATCCGGTCGCCCGTGACCTCCAGCGCGTCCTTGAGCTCCGCGATGGTGGTCTCCCCCTGGTCGAACGAGACGAACATGATCATCGTGAACATGCCGTTGGCGACCGTCTGACTCACGTCGTCGACGTTGGCGTTCTGCTCGGCGATGGTCGTCGCGACCTGGGCGAGCAGGCCGTGGCTGTCCGGGCCGAGAGCTGTGACGATGACCGTTGTACGCATCGGAGACGTCCCTGGGAAGAGGGTGGGCGGGAGCAGGCGGCTAGTATACTAGACGCCGATTCCCATGCCCTCCGTCCCCGGCTCCACAGACGCCGTGCCGCCATCCTCCGGCCGCCTTGATCGCCTCGACCGCGCCCTGTCGCGCCGGGCTGCTGTCGACTGGCCGCACCCGCGCTGGTTCACGCTGCCGCTCGGGGGGCTCTCCCTCTCCGCGAACTACGGGGTGCTGTGGTACGTCCTCTGTCTTGTACCTTGGCTCTTCGGCGCCGCCGATCCGCTGTGGAAGGCGTTGTATGTGGCGGCGCCGGTCACACTCGTGGAGATGACCGGATTCGTGATCAAGCACTTCGTGGGCCGTGCGCGGCCGCCAGTCGCCGACCCCACCCAGCCGGAGCAGATCCCGCTGCCGCTGAGCAAGTCGTTCCCGTCCTCGCACGCGAGCATGGCGGTGGTCGGGACGTTCACGCTCGGCATGCTCTACCCGCAGTGGATCCCGGCGCTCGTCGCCCTGGTCCTGGTGCTGTGCTTCAGCCGTGTGTACCTCGGCGTGCACTACCTGGGCGACGTGCTCGGCGGCCTCGCCTACGGCCTGGTGTTCGGCGCCGCCTGGGTCCTCCTCGTCCCGGCGCCGGTGTGACGTGAGCGCCCTGGGCACACGCGGCGGCCAGCTCGCCGTCGTCGGCGCCGCCGTCCTCGTCCTCGTCGTCGGCCTCGCCGCGGCCGGCGCGTTCAACGGCTGCTCCGGCACCACCGCCAAGGTGGGACGGCCGTCGGCCGCCGTGTCCTCTTCTCCGCACGGCGGCGTCGCCTACGCCACGGCCAAGGTCCTGGCGCGCAGCGTCGGCAAGCGGCCCGCCGACACCTGGGGCGAGATCCACGCGCGCGAGTTCATCAGTGGCGCGTTCCAGCAGTACGGCTATTTCCCGCGCACCGACGAGTTCATCGCGAGCTCGGGCGGGCGCCGCATCCACTCGGCCAACGTCGTCGCCCTCAAAGAAGGCGACTCGGGCAGGCGTCTCATCGTCGGCGCACACTACGACTCCGTCGCGGTCGGCGAAGGCTACCTCGACAACGCCACCGGAGTGGGCCTGCTGCTCGAGGTCGCCGGCCGCATCAAGAACGTGCCGACGCCGTACACCATCGTCTTCGTGGCGTTCGGAGCCGAGGAGGACGGCCAGCTCGGCGCCCAGTACTTCCTGCGCGGCATGAGCGACGTGGAACGGCGCGCGACCATCGGCATGATCGACCTCGACGCGCCGGCCGGCGGAGACGACCTTTCCGTCGCAAGCCGCTTCGGCGGCCCCACGTGGCTGCGCGACGACGCGATCAGCGCCGCCGACTCCCTCGGCGTCCCGCTGGTCACGAGCCCGGAGGCGCCCGGCCGTCCGGCCGGCACGGTCGCGGCGCCGGCCGACGACCTCCCGTTCGCCAACGCCGACATGGCCACGGCGATCTTCAGCGCCGTGTCCTGGGAGGCGAGCAAGGGTCGCAGCGTGGCCGAGACCGCCTCGGGGCCGCCCATCTGGCATACTCCGCGCGACACCGTCGCCTACGTCGACAAGAAGTACCCGGGGAGAGTCCGGCAACAGCTGCGACAGATGTCCCTCCTCCTCGAGACCCTGCTCACCAGCAAACTGGGAAGGCGCCCGTGAAGCTCGGCATCGTCGGTCTGCCCAACGTCGGCAAGACCACCCTGTTCAACGCGCTGACTCACGCGCAGGCCGCCGCGACCGCGTATGCGTTCACCTCGGCCGAGTCCAACCTCGGCGTGGTGGCCGTGCCGGATCCGCGGCTCGACCGGCTGGACGAGGTGCTCGAGACGCCCAAGAAGGTCAACGCGACCATCGACGTGGTGGACATCGCCGGGCTGGCCGAGGGCGCGAGCCGCGGCGAGGGCCTCGGCAACCGGTTCCTCGCCGACATCCGCGGTGTGGACGCCGTGGCGCACGTGATCCGCGTCTTCGAGAACCCCGAGGTCGCGCACGTCCGCCCCACCCTCGACCCACGCGCCGACGTCGATCTCGTGGAGACGGAGCTCGTGCTCAGCGACGTAGAGCTGGTGGAGCGCCGCCTGGACAAGACCCGCAAGACGGCGCGCAGCGGCGACAGGGCGGCGAAGCACGAGCTCGAGGTCCTCGAGGCGCTGAACGTGGAGTTGCTCGACGGCAAGCTGGCGAAGCGCATCGAGCGCGCGGCCGGCGACGAGGCTCTGTTCCGCGAGCTCGCGCTCGTGAGCGACCGGCCGGTGCTGTTCGTCCTGAACACCGACGACGACCAGAGCGCCGCGGCCGCGCTGCAGCAGCACGCGGACTTCGTGAAGTGGGCGCGCGACCGGGGCGACCAGGTGGTCGCCGTCGCCGCGCGCCTCGAGGCCGAGCTCGCCGATCTCGAGCCCGAGGAGGCGGCCGAGTTCCGCGCCGAGCTCGGCGCCGACGACGCCGGCACGCTCGACGTCGTCCTGCGCGCCGCCTACGAGGTGCTCGGCTATATCACCTTCTTCACCGGCGACTTCCGCAGCAGCGAGTCGCGCGCCTGGCAGCTGCCCCGGGGCTGGACCGCCAAGCAGGCCGCCGGCCGCATCCACAGCGACATCGAGCATGGCTTCGTGCGCGCTCAGGTCGTGAACATCGACGACCTCATCGAGCTGAAGTCGTTCCACGCCGCGCGCGAGAAGGCGCTGCTGCGCACCGAGGGCAAGGAGTACGTCGTCCAGGACGGCGACGTGATCAACTTCATGCACACGGGCTGAGCCCGGCCTCCGGTCGAGCGAGGACGCAGGAGTAGAATCCGAGCGGTCTGTCCGAGGAGGATCAGGGATCACCGCCCGCCTGACAAACGTTCTTGCACGGCACGGGTACATCACGGCCGTGGTGGCCGTCGCGCTCTCCACGGCGCTCTTCCTGCTTGGGCGTGGCGCCTTCGCCAAGGGCCAGTGGGCCCTCCTCTACCTGCTCGTCGTGCTGCTGGTCGCGAGCGTCGCGGGCGCCGTCCCGGCGGTCGTCGCCGCCGTGCTCGCCTTCTTCGCCTGGAACTTCTTCTTCCTGCCGCCGTACCACACGCTGGCCGTACACGCCGCCGAGGACTGGCTCTCCCTCGTCGCCTTCCTGATCGTGAGCGTGATCGTCGGGCTCCAGGCGGGACGGATGCGAGAGCGCGAGGCTCGGGCGCTGGCGCGCGAGCGCGAGACCGCGGCGCTCAACCGGCTCAGCGCCGCCGTGGTCTCGTCGACGTCCACTGAAGAAGTGGCGCGGACCTGTCTCGCCGAAGCGGTCGAGGTGCTCGACGCGGACGTGGCGACTCTCTTCGTCCTGGACGGGGAGGAGCTGCGCTCCTATCGCGAGGGGCGCCCTCACGACGACGAGGAGCCGGAGGCGGCGCGCGCGAGAGAGGCCATCCTCCGCGCCGGCCGCGTGCCCTCGTCGGCCGCCGGGGAGGAGGCGTGGGCCGGTGATGACGGAGGGCTGAGCGTCCCGGTGCACAGCCCCTCCGGGGTCGTCGGCCTGCTGACCGTCGCCCCGCGCCCCGAAGGGCGCGCCTACTCCGCGTCGGAGGCGCGCCTGATCACGTCACTCGCCAACCTCGTCGGCGCGTTCCTCGAGCGCGAGCGCCTTCAGGAGCAAGCCTCCCTCGCGGCGGCCGAGCGCGAGGCCGACCGGCTCAAGTCCACTCTGCTTTCGTCGGTGTCGCATGAGCTGAAGACCCCACTCGCCGCGCTCACCGCGACGGTGAGCAACCTGCTGGAGTCGGACGTGGACTGGGACGAGAAGAGCGTCCGCGACGAGCTCCGCGCCATCGTCGGAGACGTCGCGCGCCTGAACAACAGTATCGGCGCCCTCCTCGACCTCTCCCGGCTGGAGGCGCACGCCTGGGAGCCCCGGCGCGAGCTGTACGATCTCGGCGACATCATCGCTGCCGGCATCGACACGCTGCCCGCCCACCTCCGCAGCCGCGTCGTCATCGACCTCGCGGACGAGACCCCCATCGTGGAGGTCGACTTCGTCCAGTGGACGCGCGTCATCCAGAACCTCCTCGAGAACGCCTTCCTGTACGCGGGCGACGGCATCGTGACGATCGGGGCGCAGGGATGGAACGACGGGGTGCGGCTCTGGGTCGAGGACCACGGCCCGGGGATCCCGGCCAGCGAACACGAGGCCGTGTTCGAGAAGTTCTACCGGGGCCGGAGCAGCGGCGGCCGGGCGCCGTCCGGCACGGGGCTCGGCCTCGCCATCGCACGCGAGATCGTGCGCAGCCACGGAGGATGGATCCGCGTGGAGGACGCGAGCCCGAGCGGCGCCAGATTCGTCATCGCGCTGTCCTCGCACGATGACGAACCCCTTCAGGAGGCGACATGAGCATTGCCCAGCGGCCGACGCGGATCCTGGTGGTCGACGACGAAGAGCAGATCCGCCGCGCGCTTCGCTCCATCCTCTCGTCGCGCGGCTACGTCCTCGAGATGGCGGCGACCGGTGAGGAGGCTCTCCTCAAGGCGATCGACGCGCCGCCCGACCTCGTGGTCCTGGACCTCATGCTGCCCGACCGGAGCGGCATCGAGGTGTGCCGGGAGCTGCGGACCTGGATGACGGCGCCGATCCTCATCCTCTCCGTGAAGGCGAACGAAGCCGACAAGATCCTGGCGCTCGACGAGGGCGCCGACGACTACCTCACCAAGCCCTTCTCGGCAGGGGAGTTGCTGGCCAGGATCAGGGCGCTGCTGCGACGAGCCGCCGCGCTCACGTCGCCTCCTCCCGTGGTGACGGCGGGGGAGCTCGAGGTGGACATCGCCCGCCGGCTCGTGCGACGGGCGGGTGAAGAGGTGGCGCTCACGCCGACGGAGTTCGACATCCTCGCCTGCCTCGCCCGGAACGCGGACCTCGTGGTGACGCAGAAGATGATCCTGCGGGAGGTGTGGGGTCCCGAGTGGGCTGAGGACGCGCAGACGCTTCGCGTTCATGTGAGCAACCTGCGCAAGAAGCTGGGCCGCTCCTCCGACGGCATGCAGTACATCGTGACCGAGCCCGGCGTCGGATTCAGATTGACGGTCCCGCCGTCGCCGGCCGGCTGACGCATCTGCCGGTCTTCACGACATCTTTATGGTGAGCCCCTCCGGCTGCACGCGGACTTAACGACCTCCTCTCTATTCTCCCCCTTGGAGACGTCTGCCCAGGACGTCGCATGCGGAGGCGTGAGATGTTCCTGCTGCAAGATATGGTGATGGAGCTCGCAGTCGTCGCCGTCGTGCTCGCCGTCGTGCTGCTGTCCGTCGCCGTCCTCGCGACGACCTGCCGGGAGAGTCTCGAGCGGCGCCGTGCGCACGCCGGCAGAGCACGTCTTCGCCGGCGCGTCTGGCGCGACTACGCGGCAGCGTGCGCGCCGGCCGAGGCGCTGACCCCGGCGCCGGCCCCGGTCGTTGCCGGGCCGGTCGCGGAGGTGCCCGTGCGCGCCGGACGCGACCGCAGAGCGGGTCTCACGGCCGGCGCCGCCACGGCGTGACCGCCGCCAGGGGCGGCGCGACCGCGCCCGTCACTCCAGGGGCGTGAGGATCTCGACGTCGCCCGCCGTGGCCTGGACCGGGTACGACTCGGCGACCGGGCCGGAGAACCGCACGGCGACGCGCAGGCCCTCGGCGAGATCGTCGATCGTCAATTCCGTCCTGTCCTCGCCGGCCGGCGCCCAGATGGTGGTCTCCCCCGTCACGCGCACCCAGGCGCGGTCGACGGAGCTCCTGACGTCGGGGTCGGCGACCACCAGGAAGCTCGCCGTTTGTGCGTCGGAACCAGGCGTGAGGTCGCTGACGACACCGGTGATGTCGGCAGCGCCGGATGGCGGGGCGGAGGGCGACGGCGAAGCCGGCTGAGCTGTCGTCGCACCCCCGCAACCGCCGACGACGGCTGCCCCGAGCACCGCGAGGACGGCCAGAGCCGTCAGCGCTCGAGTCGTGTGTCTCATGAGCACACCTCCCCCCGGCGCCGAGGTCGGCGCCGTCGTCTGCACGCGGAGACGCGCGGGCGGGGGCCCGCGTTCGCGACTGCCGCCGGGCGCACGTGCCCGGCGGTACAATCGCGGACATCCCCCGCCGCCCATGGACACCTCCTCCCCACATCCGCTTCCGCCTTCGGGCTCTACCGTGCGGCCGCCGGCCCCGGCCGACGCCGAAGCCGTAGCCGCGCTCAAGCGCGCCGTCGACATCGCGCGACACGGAGAGTCGGAGGTCACGGCCGGCCGCATCCGCGAAGAGTGGACCCTGCCGCGACTCACTCTGGACACTGATGCCTGGGTCGTCGAGAGCGAAGAGGGCGCGATCGTGGGCTACGCACTCTGCTGGGTCGAAGAGCCGCCCGCAGGGATCGTCGCGGAACTGATCGTCGGCCCGGCTCACCGGGGCCTGGACGTGGAGGAGTCCCTGCTCGGTCTGTGCGAGGCGCGGGCGGCCGCGCTGGTTCGCGAGGCCGCGCCGGCGGACGGCACCCTCGGCGTATGGGCGCACGAGAGCGACGCCCGGCTCCTCGAGCTGTACGCGCGACACGACTTCGAAAGGACGGCTGCGTTCGTGCGGCTCGAGCGCGATCTGGGCGGAAGCCTGGAGGCTCCGGTCTGGCCTCCCGGGATAAGCGTCGTCGCCTTCCGCCCCGGCGTCGACGACGTCGCGGTCCACGCCGCCTACGAAGAAGGCTTCCTCGACCACGCCGGGCCTGGCGAGGCGGACTTCGAGGACTGGGTGCGATCCCATCTCGGCGACGAGGACCAGGACCTCGGTCTGTGGCTCGTCGCCTGGGACGGGGACGAGGTGGCCGGCGGCATCGAGGCCATCGAGACACCGGCGGGCGGGTACATGGGCGAGCTCTTCGTGCGCCGGCCGTGGCGCGGCCGTGGCCTGGCGAGAGCGCTGATGCTTCGGGAGTGCGCCGAGCTCGCTCAGCGCGGCGTGCGGACCGCCTACTTCGGCGTCGACGCGGCCAACACGGGGGCGATGCACCTGCACGAGTCGGTCGGCTTCCGCGCGACGCGGGGCACCGTCCTGTATTTCGAGAAGACGCTGACCGCGGAGTGACGCGCGCCGGACCGGCGCGCCCGGCGCGCGGCTAGCGGCGGGACTCGCGCTCCGCGGCGGCGAGGCGGCGCAAGCGAAGGGCGACGATGCCCAGGGCCCCGCCGTAGGCGAGGACGAACCAGCCGATCGACGCCGTGATGTACGCCACATCGGCCTCCGAGAGCGCCACCAGCGCGATGCCGAGTACCAGCGAGAGGCCGCCGGCGACGAGCAGGGACGGCTCGCCGGCGGCCAGCCGCCGCAGGCGCACGCCGGCCTCCACCTCGAGCACGCCGGTCACGACCGCCCACGTGGCGAGGAGGAGGAGCAGGCTGAAGGCGTCGTAGGCCATCCAGACGAGCGCCACCGCGGCCACCGCGAAGCTCACGCAGCTCTCGACGAGGACGAGCCACCACTGGTCGAGCGAGTGGCGGGCCACCACGGCGAGGGCGGCCAGCATGAGGCCGTCGACGAAGGCGAAGACGCCGAGGGCGACGGCCAGCGTGCGGTGGTCGAGGCCGGGCAGGAACAGCACGGCGAGGCCGAAGACGGCCGCGATCGCGCCGCGACCGGCCGTCATCCACCACTTGTCGCAGAACCTGAGCATCGTCATCCATCGTCCGCCCTGCGGCGGCGCATGGCAACTCGTGGGGCCACAGGCTGACGAGGGCCGGCGCCCGGGGGGATGTGTGCGCCGGCGAGGCCCGTCTTGACTCGCTCGGTGCCGGTAGCGTCTACTGGCGAGGGCGCACGGTCGTGCGCCCGATCCGGAGGAGCGGCGAGTGGGGCGCAGGTTCGTCATCGAGACAGGTGGTCGTCACGCCGCGTGCCGTCTGCACGGCGAGCAGTTCACGGCCGCCCACAGCCTGTTCCGGCACGCCCGCCCGGGCCGCTACTTCGGCGGCCTCTGGTTCAAGGTCTTCCGCGAACGCGGACCCTGCTGACGCTTCGCAGGGCCGGCCGCCGGAGGGTCGCGCGCAGCGCGCGAGCCCGGCGGCCACTCATCGCACTACCACCGCTGGACGACCACTTGCGAAGGGGATCACCGTGAACCAAGTCACACTCAGGGTCTGGGACGACGACGCCTGCGCCCGCGTGCACCGGGCGTCGCTGACGCTGCTCGAACGCACCGGCATCGAGATGAAGGACGACCGCGCCCGCGAGCTCTGCGCCGCCGCCGGCGCTTCGGTGGAGGGACGCCGGGTGCGCCTGCCGGCCGCTCTCGTCGAGGACGCCGTCGCGAGCGCGCCGCGTTCCTGGACGCTGCGCCCGCGCGGAGGCGAGACGGCGCCGCTCGAGCTGCGGGACGGCGGCGGCTACTTCGGCAGCGGGCCGGACTGCCTGTACGTCACCGACTCTGAGACGGGGCGGCGGCGGCGCGCCGTCCTCGCCGACGTCGAGGCCGCCGCCCGCGTCGCCGAGGCGCTGCCCAACGTCGACTTCGTGATGAGCATGGCCCTGCCGGACGACGTCGCCAACGAGGTGGTGGACGTCGTCCAGTTCGGCGCCATGCTGCGTGGCACGCGCAAGCCGATCGTGGTCTCGAGCCCCTTCGGCGGCGAGACCCTGTACACCATGCACGCGATGGCGGCGGCGGCCGGCGAGGCCGGCAGCTTCGCCTGCCTCGCCATGAGCTCGCCGCCGCTGATGCTCGACGACGTCTGCTGCAGCAAGGCTCTCGCCTGCGCCGAGCTCGACGTCCCGCTGGTGCTGGCGCCGTCGGTCTCGGCCGGCGCGCAAGGGCCGGCATCGCTCTCCGCCTGCGTGGCCGTCGCCAACGCCGAGGTGCTGGCAGGCCTGGTCGTGCACCAGCTGGGCAAGGCCGGAGCGCCGTTCGTCATGGGCGTGGGCACCGGCGTCATGAACATGCAGTCGGCGGTGGAGGTGTACAACTCCCCGGGCGTGTTCCTCGGTAACCAGGCACAGCTCGACCTCATCCGCTGGTACGGCCTCCCGAGCTGGCACTACGCCGGCCATTCGGACAGCAAGACCCTGGACGAGCAGTGGGCGCTCGAGGTCGGCATCGCCACGATCATGGGAGCGCTCTCGCGCGCGACGCTGCTCCACGACGTCGGCTATCTCGAGAGCGGCCTGCAGAGCGCGCTCGAAGGGCTCGTTCTCGGCGACGAGGTCGCGGGGTACGCCCGAGCCCTCCTCGCCGAGCTGCCGGTGGACGACGAGGCCCTGGCGCTCACCGAGGTCGAGGCCGTGGGACCCGGGGGCAACCACCTGGGCACGAAGATGACGAGACGGCGCTTCCGGGACTTCTGGCGGGCGTCCCTGATCGACCAGACCACCTACGACCGCTGGTCCGCCGCAGGAGGCCTCACGCTGCTCGAGCGCGTGCGCGCCCGGCTTGCCGAGATCCTGGCGGCCGACCCGGCCTTCACGCTGGACGACGAGACCCGGCGGACCCTCGACCGGCTCTCGTCCGGCGCCGAGACAGCCTAGCCGGCGGGCGACTCATCTCCCGGCGGCTCCCTGCTGATATCGGATGGCGCCGGCAACACGACTGAACGGCGCCGTGCGTTTTGGACGGTCTGCACGGGGAAGACAAGCGGCGCGTGCCGCGTGTGGGCCGGCATGCCGGGGCAGTCGGGGCGGCTGCAGAGCCGCCGGGAGGTGGGAGCCATGAGACTGAGACTCGTGGTCGTGACCGCGTTCGTCGCCATGGCCGTCGTGCCGGCCTTCTTCGCGTACAGCACCGGCGTCCTGCCCGGCCCGACGCAGGCCTCGGCGGAGTCCTCCAGGGCGCCCGCGGGCGTCGCACACCCGGTCGCATCGCTGCCTTGGCCGAAGGAGGCCCTCGGGCTCGCCACGACCGGCACGGCCGTGCTCTGGGAGCAACGGAATCCCAGCCCCGCCGTCGCCGGCCTGTGGTCCTACGACGTGCGCACCCAGGCCACCGAGCGCGTGCTCGGCCGTACGGCGACCGGCAAGGCCGCCGGCTTCCCCGGCGCGTCCGGCGACCTGATCGCCTGGGCTGCCTGGGCGGGCCGCCGCGGCGACGGGCCGCCGCGCATCGAGGCCTTCGACTCGTCGACCACGCGCCGCTGGACCGTCGCCCAGACGGGCCGCGACCCTGTGGTGGCCGGCGAGAGCGTGCTCTGGATCGAGGACGACGCTGCAGGCAGCGACGACGCCATCCGCGGCAGCAACTCGCTGACCGACGAGGAGTACTCCACCACCGCCGACGGAAGCGTCCGCGACATCGCCGCCTGGGGCAGCTGGGCCGCCTGGATCGCGGGGCCCGGCAAGACGGGCGCCGTGTGGGCCGGCTCCTACCACAGCGGCGCCGCGAACAGGCTCGCGGCCGCGGGCTCCGCGGTCGCGATCGACCGCGACCGCGTCCTCTGGTCCGCCCCAAGGGGCCGGCATTCGACCGTCGTCGTCTCCTGGGACCGTCATTCGAGCCGCTCCACGGTGCTGTGCCGGGTCGTCGGCTCCGTGTCGTCCCTCTCCCTGAGTCGCCGGTACGCGGCGTGGGTCACCGCCCGCGACAAGACCGGTCCGCAGGTATGGGCGTACGACTTCGACGCCGGCAGGGCCTTCACCGTCAGCGCCGGAAGCAGCCGTCAGGCCAGCCCGGTGATCGTCGCGGGCACCGTGTACTGGGCCGACGATCGCAGCGGGTACTGGGAGCTGTACGCCAGATCCCTGCGGTAGTGGCGCCCCGCGCGGCCGCACGCAGGGGGAGCCGCGCTCCTCGTATAGACTCCGTGAGGGCGTTCCGCGCCCGAACCGACCTGGAGGCTGCATGTCCGTCATCAAAGCGGAGCATCTGACCAAGCGCTTCGGCAAGAAGGTCCTTGCCGTCGACGATGTGAGCTTCGCCATCGAGGAGGGCACCATCACCGGCGTCCTCGGCCCCAACGGCGCCGGCAAGACCACCACGCTGCGCATCATCCTCGACCTCGTGCGGCCCTCGTCGGGATCGGTCACGATCCTCGGCCACCGCTACCGGGAGCTGCGCGCGCCCGCCGCCAGGGTCGGCGCGCTCCTCGACTCCTCGGGCTTCCACCCGGGCCGCTCCGGACGCAACGCGCTGCGCGTGATCGCCGCGGGCGCCGGCATCCCCGACGCCCGCGTCGACGAGACGCTCGAGATGGTCGAGCTGGAGGGCGCGGCCAAGCGGGCGGTCAAGGGCTACTCCACCGGCATGAAGCAGCGTCTGGCGCTCGCCGCGTCCCTGCTCGGGGACCCCGAGGTGCTCATCCTCGACGAGCCGGCCAACGGGCTGGACCCGGAGGGGATGCTCTGGCTGCGCACGTTTCTGCGCAAGCTGGCGAGCGAGGGCCGCACCGTCCTCGTCTCCAGCCACGTGCTCGCCGAGGTCGAACAGACCGTCGACGACATCCTCATCATGAGCAAGGGTCAGCTGCTGGCGCAGGGCCCCATCCGGGAGCTCACGGCGTCGACACAGCCGGTGGTGCGCGTGCGCTCGCCACAGGCGGAGAAGCTGGAGGCCGCGCTCGTCTCTTCCGGCGCGGCCGTCAACCGCCTGAACGACGCCCTCGCGGTGCGCGGGCCCTCCGCCGCCGAGGTCGGCGACGTCGCCCACGCCCAAGGCGTCGCCCTCCACGAACTCCTGACGGAGCAGCCGAGTCTCGAGGAGCTCTTCCTGCAGATCGCCGGCACGAGGAGGGAGCAGTGATCGCCCTGGCCCGGGCCGAGCTGCTCAAGCTGCGCAGCACGCGCACGGCCCTCGGCCTCTTCATCGTCATCCTCGTGGTGACGCTCGTGCCGCTCGTCCTCATCCTGGCGCTCGTGCCCAAGGACTGGCTCGGCGAAGAGGGCATCACCCAGTTCCTCACCACCGCCAGCGCGCTCGTGCCGCTGGTGCTCCTCGTGTTCGGCATCCTCGGCATGACCAACGAGTACCGGCACGGCACCATCACGTACTCGTACCTCGTCACGCCGCGGCGCTGGCAGGTGATGGTCGTCAAGCTGGTCGTCTACCTGCTGGTCGGCATGGTGACCATGCTGGTGGCCATGGCGCTCGTCTACGTCGCGATCCTCATCGGGGGCGCGATACGCGGCGTGGACATCGACGCCACCGGCGGCTCCACGCTGGGCGACTACGCACGGCAGCTCGTCGTCGCAGGGCTCGTCACGACGTTCGGCGTCGCCCTGGGCGCGCTCATCCGCGCCCAGATCATCACCGTGGCCGGCACGCTCATCTGGGCGCTCTTCGTGGAGAACATCATCTACGTACTCAAGCCGGCCGTCGGGAACTGGCTGCCGTTCGTCGTGTTCAACCAGGTGAGCGCGGCGCAGATGTCCGGCGACGGCATGGAGGCCCTGACGGAGAGCGCGCTCACCCGTCCGGAGGCGTTCCTCGTCAGCATCGCCTACATCGCCATCGTGAGCGTCGCGGCGGTCTTCATCTCGCTGCGCCGCGACGTGACCTGAGCCCCACCGGGCGCAGGAGACCGGCGTGAGCGGAAGGGATGGCGGCGCGGACGAGGTCCAGCTGTCGGTGCGCGGGCCGCTGTTCGGGCAGGGCGAGGCAGCCGAGCGGATCCTCCGCGCCCTCCCCGGCTGGTTCGGCATCGAGGCCGCGCTCCAGGACTACGTGCGCGCGGCCGACGAACTCGAGACGTTCGTGGTCGTCGTGGCGAGGCCGGCGTGCGGCGGCCGCGAATTCCGGCCCGACCAGGTGCTCGGCTTCGTGACGCTGCGAGAGACCAGCGAGGACGCCCTGGAGATCCACGTCATGGGCGTCCTCCCCTCCTGGCACCGGCGCGGGGCCGGCCGCGCGCTCGTCGAGCGCTCGGCGTCGTATGCCCGCGCCGAAGGTTACTCGCTGCTGCACGTGAAGACGCTCGCGCCGAGCGACCCGGACCCGGGCTACACGGCGACACGCGCCTTCTACGCCGCGGCGGGCTTCCGTCCGCTCGAGGTGCTCCCCGAGGTCTGGGGGCCGGAGGATCCCTGCCTGCTCATGGTCCGGCCCCTGTAGGCCGGCCGGCGAGGCGCGCGCCGGCCGGCGGCGCCGTCAGGCGCCGGCCGCGGCGTCCAGCGCCACCAGCGGAGACGGCGCGGCGTACACGCGCGTCGCCAGCTCCTTGTCGAGCTGGTACAGACCCGCCGGGTGCTCGCCGGCCATCTTGAACTTCTGCACCATGTCCATGGCCGTCTCTTCTTCCTCGACCTGTTCCGCGATGAACCACTGCAGGAAGTTGTAGGTGGCGTGGTCCTTGAGCTCGAGCGCCAGCGAGGCCATGTCGTGGATGCGCGCCGTCACCCCCTCTTCGTGCGCCAGCGCCTCCTCGAACATCGCCAGCCCGCTCGGCCAGTCCGCCTCCGGCTTCTCGATCGCCTCGAGCAGGACCCTTCCGCCGCGCGTGAGCACGTAGGTGAACATGATGCGCGCGTGGGCCAGCTCTTCCTGGTACTGCACCGTCATCCAGCTCTGGCCGCCCGACATGCCGGTGTCCGCGAACTTGCTCGCCATGGACAGGTACAGGTAGCCCGAGTAGAACTCCCAGTTGATCTGCTTGTTGAATGCGTCCTGCATGCGCTGGTCCAGCATCGTCACCCTCCATCGTGGTTGCGGGGTCGTGCCCCGGTCTCGTCTCGTCACGTATCTACCCAATCGCGAGGGAGTGCGGACCGGGCCGTCGAAGGGAACACTAGATGTAACCCCGATCGGAGTCCGCAATGAACAGAGCGTTCGTCAAGGAACCGGACGAGGGCGCGCCCGCCGAGAGTCTTCCCGAGCGTCAGATCAGTGAGCATCAGAACTTCGTGACGCCCGCCGGTCTGCGTGAGCTCGAGACCCGCGTGGGCGAGCTCGAGACACGCCGGCTGGGACTGTTGGACGGGGACGACCCCGCCGATGAGCTCGCGTACGTGGACCGCGACCTGCGGTATTACACGGCGCGGCTCGAGAGCGCCGTCCCGGTGGACCTGGCCAGGCAGCCGCGGCGCAAAGTGGCCTTCGGGGCCGCCGTCACCGTGAGCCAGCCCGGCGGCGAGCGACGCACGTTCGCCATCGTCGGCGAGGACGAGGCCGACCTCAAAGAGGGCAAGATCAGCTACGTCTCGCCGCTCGCGGAGGCGCTGCTGGAGGCGCGCGTCGGCAAGTCGGTGCTGTGGCGCCGGCCGGCGGGCAACATCCAGCTCACGATCGAGGCGATCGAGTACCCGGAAAGCTGACGTCGACTATTGACGGGTGAACCTCCGGAACACCCGTCGGTGACCAGGCTACGCCGGTCACTCCAGAACGACGGCCAGGTACGCCGGCGTGGGTTCCTGACCGAGCAGAAGCGCCGTGACGCCCTTCTGTGTGTCCCAGCCATCGGAGCGCGTGGGGTTCTCGTCGCTCATCACCGCGAGCGCCCACTGCTTCTTGCCCTTCTCGAGCCACGCCGCCTGGACCATGAGCTTGTTGTCCATGCCCAGCCAGCCGCTCTTGAAGTAGCTGGTCCACCCCTCGGGTCCGGCTGCCGCCGGGATCCCCCAGCGCTGGATGGGGGTAATGCTCGAGAGCAGCCGCCGCGCGAGACTCCGTCCCGCGGCGGGCACCAGCGCCTCGAGCTGAACGAACAGCTGAGCCTCGTCCCACGCGGACGCGCGCGTGTCGACCCAGCCCTCTCCCTGTTCGTAGTCCCGCATGCCGGCCGCCTTGGCGACCCTGCGCATGCCCTTCGAGCCGACCTGGCCGTAGATGGTGTACGCGGCGCCGTTGTCGGACTCCGTGATCATCTTCGTCAGCGTCGCCTCGGTGGCCGCGTCCGGCGTGGGGTCCTCGCGCAGCGAGGCGACCAGCATGATCGCCTTGGAGAGGCTCGCGAGCTGGAACGGCTCGTGAGCGCGGTACCCACCGGCGTCCTCGCCGTTGGTGTCCACGACGGCGAACGCCACGTCGCCGTCGCGGCCCGCGATCCATTCCTTCGCGGCCGCGACCGCCTTCATGCCGGGGAAGCCCGGCGGGAGCGGCTTGAGCACGACGAGCTCGGCGGACGCCGAAGCGCCGGGCGCCGGGCTCGCGGAGGAGGCGCCCGGCGATGGGGTGACGCCGGCGCCGGCAGACGAGCCGAGCCGCAATCCGTAGGTGTAGCGGCCCGGCTCGAGGTCAACGGGCACGACCGCCTCGAGCCACTGGCCGGCTGCGGCCGCATCAGTCAGCCGCCGGGTCTTCACCTGCCGGCCGGCGGCGTCCGTCACGAGGAGCATCACCGCGGCCTGCGCGCCCGAAGGCCCGAGAACGCGGTAGCGGATCGTCGCCTTCTCGCCGCGATGCACCTCGACGTCGCGGAGACGGGACAACCGAAGGGCCGGCGGCGCCGGTGGCGCCGACGGCGACGGCAAGTGGCTCGCCGTCCCGGCGGCCGCATCTTCGTCGCCGTCGTGCAGAAGCAGCGCGATGCCTCCGGCCACAGCCGCGATCGCGAGGACGGCGACTAGCGCGCCGATGACGGCGCCACGCACGCGGCGCCTGCGCCGGCGCGCCGCCGACTCGTAGATCGTCGGTCTCTCACTCATCAGAGCCATCCTATTCCGCCCACCGTCGACCCGCCTTCATCCGCCCTTCACGAGCCTTAACGAGGCAAACCGGCGCGCCGGTTGACCCAATACAGGACTACTTCTACCGTCTTACGTGTGTTCAGGCGCTCGCCAGCGCGAAACGCATGCAAAGGTCGCACAGATCGTGTCCCCGAAGTCAGGAGAGCCCATGATCAAGCCCAGACCGCTCCACCTCGTAGCCGTGGTCGCCGCCGTTGCGTCCGTCGCGCTCACCGCCGCAGTCGCTCGCCCCGCCCAGGCGCTGCCCAGCTACAAGTCGGCCTGCTCCACCTGCCACTCCGCGACGCCCTCCGGCACCGTGACGGGCACCCCGAGCAAGACGACCCTCGCTCCCGGCGAGGCGTATTCCGTCGACGTCGCCGTCGCCCTCGGCGCGAGCGGCACGTCCGGGTACTGGATCAGCAGCAACGACGTCCTGACCCCGGCCGTGAGCCTCACGGGCGGTCCCGGCACCTCGCCGTATGCTGCCAATCTGACGGCTCCGGCCGCCGCGGGCACGTACACGTACAAGCTGTGGGGCGCCAAGGGCACGCCGGGCTCCGGTCAGGCTCTCGCCAGCACCTTCCAGATCATCGTCGCGGACAATGGTGGCGGCGGAGGCGGAGGCGGAGGGACCGTCGACGCCGTCGCGCCGACCACGGTGGCGCCGAGCGCCGCCAAGGTGGTCAAGGGCAGGAAGGCGACACTGAAGTATCAGATCAACGATGCCGCCCCCAACCTCGGCACCGCGACCGCCGTCATCAAGATCAAGAACAAGGCCGGCAAGGTCGTCAAGACCATCAAGCCCGGCGCCAAGGCCGTCAACGTCCTGCAGAAGACGACCTTCACCTGCAAGCTCGCCAAGGGCACGTACAAGTTCTCCGTGACCGCGACCGACGCCGCCGGAAACGCCGCCGGAAACACTGCGGTCAACAAGCTGACCGTCAAGTAAGAACCGGGTGACGGGCGGCCCGGCCAGGCTGCCATACTCGCCCCAAGACGACGACGGGGCCGGCGTTCGCCGGCCCCGTCGTCGTTCTGCGTGCTCGTCGGCGAATCCCCACCGGCGTTGTGAATCAGTGGCGGAGCGACATGGGAGTCGAACCCACCCAGGACGAGATCATCGCCCCGCAGACGGTTTTGAAGTTCGCACTTAACCCCGTAGCCCTCAGAAGCGGACCTCAGAGGCAGATTGGGAATGGTGATGCAGCGGTGCCATCGCGCTGGCCGCGACAGTGATGAACTGGAGTAGCGCATTCAATGCCCACCGACGATCCGGAGCCAAATGGGCACCAGAGGGCACCGCATCGACCACTCCGTCCAGGAATCTTGCAGTTCAAGCGTTCTAGGCAGTCTGCATATGCACTCCGGGCAGGCTCAGTGCTAGGGTCCTAGACAGAAATTGCAGCTGCGTTCGTCGTCCTGTGCAGACTGCCTAATCCCTGTTGGACAGACGAGGGGCGAGAGTGATGTGGCGTGGAGTCGTAGCCTTGCTTGCGGTCACGCTCGGCGTAGTCCTTGCTGCCTCGGGATGCGGCACGACTGAAGCGAGTGACCCGTTCACCGGCTCCTGGAGTCCTTCCGGCAAGGCTCCCGCGACTACTGTGATCTCGCAGACCGGGGACGGGTATCACGTCACCTATCTAGCCTACGCTCAGCCCCTCTCGACATTGTCCCTCGTGCGTCACGGCGACCGGCTCGAGGGGACCATGATCGTCACGGGAGACTCACCCCGCTCCTGGCGCATCGTCGTCGAGAGGCGCGAGGGCAGCGACAAGCTCTTCTGGACCGAGGGCGGCGGGACGATGCCACTCTCGCGGGTCAGCGACAGCACCGCCCTCCCGTCAGCGTCGCCCACGGCCCCCTGATGCAGTTCGCGCTGTCTAATAGGCGCATCAACCTGACGCGTCCAACGGCTTCTGTAGTAACTTGGAGCCGCAGCCCGCGCAGGTTATGCGCCGGGCGCTGGGTTGATGGAGGGGGTGAGTACTGGTGGCCGCTCCAGATTTCTCTGCGATGGTAGTAGACGTGCTCGCGAAGCGTGCCGCCCAGACGTGTTCCAACCCTTCGTGCCGTAGACCGACAAGTGGCTCGCACTCGGACTCGTCGAAATCCGTCGTGAAGGGCGAGGCCGCCCACATCCGAGGAGCCCGCCGCGGATCGGCGCGGTACGATCTCGCGATGACCGACAAGGTGCGCGCTGACCCGGCAAACGGCATCTGGCTCTGCAGGGAGTGTGCCAAGGTCATCGACGCAGACGAAGCCAGCCACCCGGTGAGCCTACTCCACGACTGGAAGAGCGCTCACGAGGCCTGGGTCAACGCGGGCCGTCCGGCTGAGCGGCCCGCTGTGCGCGAGATCTCGGTCAGTGACGGCGGTATCGGCAGCATGATCGCCAATGAGGGCAGTGGCACGGCTCTGGAGATCGAAGCGGCACCGGGACAGACGGCCGAGAGAGTGGCTGTGCGCGGCAAGGGCGTGGGCGAGGTAGTCACCAACACTGGCCCCGGAACCGCAAAGGTACTGAGGTCGACCGACGCCACGGCGTCTGAGTCGAGGGTTACTATCGACCGCCCGACTCAGATGGTGGCGGGACTAATCTCGAAGGTGTCAGTGCTCGACTGCGGCCATTGTGGCCAACAGTTCACAGCCACCAAGGTCATACAGGGGTTCGCGGGTGACGAGGAGCCCAGCGTGACAGTCAAGTGCCCGCACTGTGGCGGGGCGAACCGCATATGACGACGCAACCTAACAAGTGCGAGAAGCTGATGCGCTGCGGGTCTTCATCACTCTGGGAGCGCTACGCGCACAGCTTATCCGCGGTGACAAGGACGGGGTCTCACGGAGGCGGAGTTGGCCGAGCGACGGATTAGCGTAAGGGGTCCTGGCCTGCAGCGCGCTGTCGAGGAGGCGCACCGACTTCACAAGCGGCTCAATCTGGTGGTCGACCGAGATGCCCTCGGACGAATTGTGCGGATCGGCTACTGTCTCGGCTCTGAAGACCCGTCATCGGATGTGAGTTGGTTCGCGCCGGGCGAGGTTGAGCTCATCGCCGACGAAGTGGACCTTCCCCATTTCGGGGACGCAGAGCTTGACGTCGAGTTCACCGATTCGAGCAAAGCCAACGAGCGAGTGACTCTGATCAACGTGCCGGTGGACGACGAGCTCGTCCTTCTACTGCGAGTGCTGTTCCGGATACACGGCGACAAGGTCGCACGCTTCGTAATCCAGGTCGAGGTCGGAGCCGCTGGATGGGACCGTGGCCTTCGAAAGCCTGTCGTGCGGTACGACTGCGCGCACGGATTCGTCCACCGCGACATGCTCCATCGGGACGGAGCCGTGACGAAGGTCCGCGTCGATGCCGACTGTCTCGCTGCAGCTGTGCCGGTGGTGGCTGCCGAGCTCCGGGAGCATCTCTTCACCTGGCTCAATGATCTCGGATACCCGGAAGCGGCGTCGGAGAGCATCTCCCACGATGCGTTCGCCCACGAGCTCAGCAAAGCCCAAGAGAAACTCGTCTCGCTGCTGAACAATCCGGCCCTGCTGGACACTACGAGCTCAAGTGCGAGGCTGTTTTCGGAGTACGCGCATGTCAGACCGACCGCCGATGCAGACCCGTCCAAAAGAGCGCATCGAGCTGACCTGCCCTAGGTTCGCAGTAGGCTCAGCGGTCAGCCCGCGCTATTCGTAAGCGGTGGGATAGCCCTTGCCCTCCGACGGTGTGAGGTAGAGGTGGCAGACGCAGGTATCCCGCTGGACGAATGGAACGGCAGCAAGGCCGCTCGCGAGCTGGACGAAACGACTCAAGAGTACAAGAGCGCAGAGGCTCAAACCCAGCAACTGGTGCGTATGACCAAGGTGCTTACCTGGTTGACTGGCGTCATGTCGGCTGTCGCTACAGGGTGCTCAGTTTCCACCAGGCGTCGACACCCAGAGCCTACGCGCAGAGCTGAGCGAGCATTCATGTCCGTTGTCCGCGCGGTCGAGTAGTATGGAGACGATACGACTTTGCGGCGGCGCTTGGGGCCAGCCGAGCGCAAGAGAGCGGGGGCATCATGAGAAGAGACGTCGTCATGTGCGTGGCGCTCGCGGCCGTGTTGCTGCTCAGTGCCGGAGCCTCTGTCGCCCGCGCGACCTCGTCGGTGCCCGACGAAGGGGTATGGGTCACCAATGGCAGAATCGACGCCGTCGTGAGCGCGCCCGACGGGACCACCTACATCGGCGGCGCCTTCGACTATGTGGGTCCGCAGACAGGTTACGGAGTCGCTCTCGACACAACCAGTGGTGCCCGCGCTACCTCATTCCCGCTGGTAGACGCCGAGGTGGCTTCGACGGTAGCCGACGGCTCCGGCGGCTACTACATCGGCGGCAACTTCGGGAGGGTGGGCGACAGCACCCGCAACGGCATCGCCCACATTCTCGCTGATGGTTCCGTGGACCCCGGATTCGACCCCGGCGCCAACAGCACTGTCCGCGCCCTCGCCGTCTTGGGCACGACCGTCTACGCGGCCGGCGACTTCACCTCCATCGGCGGTCAGACGCGCAACAGGATTGCCGCCCTCGATGCGACGACTGGCCTCGCCACCTCCTGGAACCCCAACGCGAGCGCCGCCGTCTACGCCCTCGCTGTCTCGGACACGACGATCTACGCCGGCGGCGACTTCACCACGATTGGCGGTCAGACCCGCAACACCACGGCCGCGCTCGACTTGACCACCGGGGCGGCCACGACATGGAATCCGAGCGCGAACGGGAGCCACGTCGAGTCCCTCGCGATATCGGGCACGACTGTTTACGCGGCCGGCGACTTCACCTATGTCGGCGGCCAGACGCGCAGCTCCGTCGCTGCTCTCGATGCGACCACCGGCCTCGCCACGTCCTGGAGCCCCGAACCGAATAGCCTCGTCCGCGCCCTCGCCGTCTTGGGCACGACCGTCTACGCGGCCGGCGACTTCACCTCCATCGGCGGTCAGACGCGCAACAGGATTGCCGCCCTCGATGCGACGACTGGCCTCGCCACCTCCTGGAACCCCAACGCGAGCGGGGGCTCGGTGTACACCATTGCGGTCTCGGGCACGACGATCTACGCCGGCGGCGACTTCACCACGATTGGCGGTCAGACCCGCCATCGGCTCGCCGCTCTTGACGCGACAAGCGGCGACGCTACGTCATGGAACTGCAACGCAAGCGGCACTGTGCGCGCCCTCAGCGTCTCGGGAGCGACGGTCTACGCCGGCGGTGCCTTCTCCTCCGTCGGCGGGCAGCCCCGCCACAACATCGCTGCTCTTGATGCGACCACCGGCTTCGCGACGCCCTGGGACCCTAGTGCAGACTACGCAGTCAAAGCCCTTGCCGTCTCGGGTTCGATCGTCTACGCCGGCGGCAACTTCACACACATCGGGGGCCAGGGCCGCGGCTTCATCGCTGCTCTCGACGCGACCACCGGCCTGGCGACGTCCTGGGACCCTAGTGCGGACAATGGCTCGGTCCTCGCCCTCGCTGTCTCGGGCACGACGATCTACGCCGGCGGCGACTTCGTCTCCATAGGCGGCCACACGCGCCGTCGACTCGCTGCCCTCGATGCGACGACTGGCCTCGCCACCTCCTGGAACCCCAACGCGAGCGGGGGCTCGGTGTACACCATTGCGGTCTCGGGCACGACGATCTACGCCGGCGGCGACTTCACCACGATTGGCGGTCAGACGCGCCATCGGCTCGCTGCGCTTGATGCGACCACCGGCCTCGCCACGTCCTGGAGCCCCGAACCGAATAGCCTCGTCCGCGCCCTCGCGATATCGGGCACGACCGTCTACGCGGCCGGCGACTTCACCTCCATCGGCGGTCAGACGCGCAACAGGATTGCCGCCTTGGACACGAGTATTGGCAATGCAACGACTTGGAACCCCAGCGCAAGCGGCTCGTACGGTGCGGTCTATGCCCTTGGCGTCTCAGGTGCGACGATCTACGCTGGCGGCTTCTTCTCTACCATCGGCGGCCAAACGCGGCACGACATCGCGGCCCTCGATGCGACGAGCGGCCTCGCCACTTCCTGGAACCCCCGCGCGAACAACCTCGTCCGTGCGCTCGCCGTATCCGGCTCAACCGTAAACGCTGGCGGCGACTTCACCGGCATGATGACAGTGGGCACCGGCCAAGTGCGCCCGTACTTTGCACGGTTCTCCCCGCACGCGCCCACCGTCACGAGTTTCACCCCGAACTCGGGTCCAGTCGGCACGACTGTGACCCTTACCGGCAAGTACTTCACGGGTGCTACTTCGGTCACCCTTGACGGCGCGTCGGCGAGCTTCAACGTGGACTCCGACACCCAAGCCACAGTCACGGTGCCGGCTGGGGCCACCAGCGGCAAGATCGCCGTGACGACTTCGGACGGTAGCGCAACAAGCAGCGGAAGCTTCACCGTCATCCCGGCTCCGTCGCTGAGTGGCTTCAGCCCTTCTTCAGGCCCGGTGGGCACCACCGTAACGATCAGCGGCACGAACCTCACCGACGCCACGGCGGTGACCTTCCACGGAGCTGTTCTGTCGGCCACCTTCAGCGTGGACAGCGAGACGCAGATCACCGCCACGGTGCCAATCCTGGCCACCACAGGCCCAATCGCCGTCACGACTCCCGGCGGCACCGCATCGAGCACCGGGAGCTTCACGGTAATCCCCGCGCCGACGGTCATCCGCTTCACTCCGCTCAATGGCTGGGTCGGCACCACCGTGACGCTCTATGGCACTAACCTCACTGGCGCCAGCGCGGTTGGCTTCCACGGCACCTCGGCCAGCTATACGGTCAACTCAGCCACGCAGATAACGGCCACGGTTCCGGCTGGCGCGACCAGCGGGACGATCACCGTCACGACCCCCGGCGGCAGCGCCACAAGCACTGTCAGCTTCACCGTCCTGTCGTCACCCAGCATCACGAGTTTCACTCCGATGTCGGGTTGGGCCGCCCACGGTGTTGACTTCCTCGGTACCACCGTAACGCTCATCGGCCCCGGCCTCGGGTTCGCCACGGAAGTCCGTTTCCACGGCGCGATCGCACGCTACGCGGTCGACTCGGAGACGCAGATCACCGCCAAGGTCCCTTTTGGCGCGACCAGCGGCACGATCAGCGTCACGACCCCCGGCGGCAGCGCCACGAGCACTGACAGCTTCACCGTCCTCCCGTCACCCGGCATCACGAGCTTCACGCCGATGTCGGGGCTGATCGGTACCGACGTGACGCTGTCCGGGACTGGGCTGACTGGTGCCACCTCGGTTACGTTCCACGGCATGGCCGCAACCTACACCGTCAACTCCGACACGCAGATCATCGCCACGGTGCCTGCTGGCGCGAGCACGGGGAAGATCGCCGTCACCACCCCGGGCGGCGCCGCGACGAGCCTAGCGAGCTACACGGTAACGACAGTGCCGCCGCCACAGCCAGTGAGGCCCAGCGTGACGAAGCTCTTGCCGTCGTTTGGAAAACGTGGCGTCACTATCACGATTACCGGCAGGAGCTTCGGCAAGAAGAGCAGCGCCAGTTGGGTGAAGTTCGGCGCCACGAAGTGCACGCAGTACGTCTCCTGGAGCAAGACGCGCATCAAGTGCAAGGTGCCGTTGAAGGCCCGACTCGGCGAAGTCAAGGTGAAGGTCGTGACCTCGGCGGGTGCGAGCAAGTCGAAGGCGTTCACGGTGAAGCGGTAGCGGGCAGTGACCCCGATTCCTAGTAGGCACGTTTCCGTGCCGTCGGTGGTGGAGTCTGCGCCCCACGATGCCGATATCAATGGTGCCTCGACGCGGGCTCCGTGGGCAGCCGCAATCAGTATGTCAAGACTCAACGCGGCAATGAGACGCAGGGGTCAGTCAAGACTTGACGCGGACTGGCGGCCTAGGAGTTCGACCCGCCGGGCCCAGCCGGAATCGGAGGTGCAACATGCGCGAGTCTGTAGCGATGCCTACTAGGCGGAGGATCCGACGTCGGGCTCTTCACGTCGTCGGCCTGGCCGCACTTGTGTTTGGCGCCTTGTTGCCCGCCAGCGCATCGGCCTTCAACTCCAGTGGTGACGGGTGGAACCTGCAGGACCCGGGGATGGGGATTGATCTCCACGCGGTGGATTTCGCCGACATCAACCATGGATGGGCGGCCGGGACCGACTCCACGGGCGCCGGCCTCGTGCTTGCGACTGCGGACGGCGGCACCACCTGGAGCAAGCAGGATGTTGGCACGGTTGTCGACTTCACCAGCGTGAGCGCCCCGGATGCAGCCCATGCCTGGGTGGCGGGATACGCCAATCCGAGGACAGGGAACTCCACCATCGTCGCGACCACTGACGGCGGTGCCACGTGGAACTCCCAAGACAGCGGCGCCACGACGATGCTCCGGGACGTTCACTTGGCGGACAGCCTGCATGGTTGGCTACTGGACATCGGCACCATCCTTCACACGGACGACGGCGGCGCCACGTGGTCGAAGCAATCGAAAACGTTCACGTGGTGCGTCGCCGTTGACTCCGTTGGCTCCCTACGCGCCTGGGCCGTCGGCCTCGACGGCACCATCCTCGTCACCGCTGACGGCGGGACCACTTGGACCCCGCAGACTTCCGGAACGGCCGCGGACCTGATGGCCGTGTCATTCGCCGACGCCCTTCACGGCTGGGTGGCGGGCTATGGCGGGACGATCCTCGCCACCACAGACGGCGGCCTCACCTGGACGGACCAGAGCTTGGCGACGACGGTGCCGATTGTCTCGTCGGTTTCCGCGCCGGACGCGTCGCATTGCTGGGTGGCTTGCTCGAACGGCACCCTCCTGGCCACGAGCGACGGCGGCGCGACATGGAATTCGCAGGTCAACGGAGGCGCCAGCGAGGTTCAGGACGTCTCCTTCGCCAGCGCGACTCATGGCTGGAGCGTTGGCAGCGTCATCTTGAACACCACGACTGGCGGCCTCGTGCCGGCCCCGACGATCTCCGGTCTCTCCATGACGTCGGGACCGGTGGGCGGCAGCGTAGTCCTGAATGGCGCCAACTTCACACGTACCACTGCGGTCAGTTTCCACGGCACAGCCGCGAGCTTCACCGTCGACTCGAACACCCATGTCACGGCCGTCGTGCCTCCTGGCGCGACCAGCGGCGCGATAACCGTGACGACGCCTGGCGGATCAGCTGCCAGCAGCGATTTCACCGTCATCCATGCACCGTCAGTCAGAGGCTTCACCCCGTCCTCGGGCGCGGTGGGAGCGAGCGTGACCCTGACTGGCGCCGACCTGAGCGGGGCGACCTCGGTCAGGTTCCATGGCGCGCTCGCATCCTTCACCGTCATTTCCGCCACGCAGATCGTCACCACCGTGCCGGCGAACGGCACCACCGGAGCGGTGGCGGTGACCACGCCGGGTGGAGTAGCCACGAGCGCATCGAGCTTCACGGTGATTTCGGCACCTTCTCCGGCCACGCCCGCCATCACTAAGCTCTCGCCAACGTCCGGCAAGCGCGGCCTCACGGTCACGATCACCGGCAAGAACTTCGGCAAGAAGTCCTCGACCAGCTACGTGAAGTTCGGCGCCGCGAAGTGCGCCAAGTACCTCTCCTGGAGCGCCACTCGCATCAAGTGCAAGGTGCCGGCTAAGACTGACTTCGGCAAGGTCAGGGTGAAGGTCGTGACCTCGGCGGGTGCGAGCAAGTCGAAGGCGTTCACGGTAAAGCGGTAGTCGGCGCTCCGTAGGCACCTTGGCCATAGTCCCGCCAGGGGCAACTCAGCCAGCCTTGTTGCGACCGCCAATGCTAGTTCCATGAGGCTAAGGATGCTGCCGCTTGGCCCCAGCTGCAGCGACCAATAGAGTCGTCGAGTTCGCCACCCTCCCTGCGCAATGGTCAGCGTGCCCCCCTGCTTCGCACGCGCACAGGCATTATCGACATCACGCAGACGAAATGACAGGGCGCGACTGATTCGCAAAGGCAGATCGTCGACGGCAGTGCCAGCGGCGGTCGGCTGGAGCCGGGCCCTAACAGTCCGGCCGCAGAGGCATGGCCGGTCGTTGCCCGGCGAAGGACAGCTGGAGGCGCCGAATCGCGGCCCTCGCAAGAGTGACGATGGCCGTTCTCTCTGACATCTGCGAGCAGTCTGGGAGCCTTAGGCCTACGACCCGGGCAAGATCGAGGAGCAGGCTTCGTAGGGCTCTTCATTGACGGCCCCCGCCGTTCTTGCCGACAATGGAGGCAGTGACTTGGAGGGGGCTATGGTCCACGCGAGGTGCAGTACGGCAGGAAAGGGCGCCGCCCAGCGCGCCGGCATCAGAGGCAAGGCCGTCCCCTTGGGGTACGCGGAGAGAACGCGGTCCGTCGACAGGCGCCGCCGATGACTGGGGCGGACATCACGACGGACGCCTGGGCGACTGTCGAGAAGTGGCGCGCCATCGAAGTCTCCCTGGAAGCCGAGCGTCGCAGTCTCGTCGAAGCAGCGGCAACCGCCGAACGTAGTGTCGCGGAAGCGGAGGGCGCAGCCGCAGCTGCAGCCATCGAGGCGGACGAAGCAGCTGAGGCAGCTGAGGCCACTGCCGGCGCGGCTGATCACGCAGTCGAAGAGGCTCGCGCTGCGGCGGGCCGGGCCGAGGATGCCCGCATCAAAGCTGAGGAGACTGCCGCCGCCGTTGGGTCCGACTTTGTGGGCACCGATGACGCAGAGTCGGCCCAAGAACTTGAGACATCCCTGATGAAGGACCTTGCTGAGCGATGCGAGAACGCCCGCCAAGCGGCGTCTGCTTCAGTGGATGCTGCTGCCTCACTCGCTGCAGATGCGGATGGAGCCGCCCTCAACGCCGTCGCCGTCGCAGCTGTCTACGGTACCGCCGCGGGTGAGGCTGCAGCAGCCGTCTCCCAGACTTGGAGGGCCGACATAGCGGTCGAGATCGCCGCCTGCGCAGCGAGTGAGGCAGCCCAAGCGTCAGCCAAAGTGGCCTATGAATGGGTCGAACGGGCCTATGACGACGATGATGATGACCGTCTCATTGTTGACGCTCTTAACCTCTGGAAGATTGCGGAGGAAAACGAGTTCCATGAGTCAGCAGCTGAGCTGAGCATCAAGGTGGCGGCGATAGAAAGCTTTCCGGCCCTTGCTGCCGAGCTGGCCAGATATGCCAATGCTGAAGTCGGCTTGGCCTCCCACTACGACAAGCAGCTGGACAAGGCCCAGACGGACGCGGACTTGGCAATCATGGCGCTCGATTGCCGTCGCACCGAAGCATCCGAAAGCGCCGCCCGCGCCGCCGAAGTTGCCGCCGGCGCTCTCGCGGCTGGCGCCAGCCGGCGCGAAGGCGAAGCGAAGGCCGAGACTGCGAAGGCTGACGCTCGCGCCGCCGCGGAAATCGCCCGCCACGCTGTCGACGCCGTCCACTGCGCGGACGCTCTTTGCGCCGCCGTCGCCAAAGCTCACGAGGCCGCCCGCATGACGGCTGCGCAACTCGCCTGCCGGGCCGATGCGAGGCGCTTGGCTGCAAACCAAGGCGGTCCTCAGTAGGCAGTCCCCCAAGCGCCAGCACTCCGGGTTCGCCGATGGGGCAGCAGGAGAACGACCACCTCGACATGGCCCTCGTGGTCAGCGAGGTCTTCGGCGACGCCACAGCATAAGTCGAGAACTTGGCATCTTCCACGCGATGCCCGTCTCTCAGCCCTTGGCTGTCTCCAAGGGTTCGATCATCAGGAGTACCCCCCCGTCCGGCAGCGGCCCAGCCTGCTGCATGAACTCCCCACGAAGGGATCCCAGTGCCAAATCGGAAATGCCTGCTCCGAAGCCAGATTCCCCGAGCTCCAGCGCAGGGCCAGAACGATACTTGGCATCTACCGGAACCCATGTGCCCGGCGGTGTGGCAAGCCAGTCCACGCGCAGTGCGATGTCATCAGGCTTGCGGCGGCTCCCCTTCCAGGAGAGGCCGAGAATCGCCAACCACTTCTGTCGTCGCATGGCACGCCACGCCACAACCTGGACAGACACAAGGAAGCGCTCCGCCAATCGAACAAGCAGAGTTGGCCCAGCGTCTTCCGGGATATTCTCGTTTGGCAGCAGCAACTCGCCAGCGAACTCATCACAGAAGCGCTCCTCCGCCTTGCCCCCGATTCGCAGAAGCCTGGCCGGCGGCTCCAGCGAACGATCGTAGAAGAATGTGTGACCGAGCTCGTGCGCAATGGAGAATCGCTGACGCGGCAGCGGGTCGAGCGCATTCAGCACGATCTCAAACGGATACTCGCTGTCGACTCGAGGAATCAGCGAGGCCGTGTGCATAAGCGCGCCGCTGCCCTTGTGCCGACGAACTGAACAGCTCATAGCTCGGGCGGCATCCGCCGGGTCGATTGTCCTGTCAATTGTGCCCGGACCTAGTACATGCTCCCTGACAGATAGTGCGAGCTGATCGTGAGCATTCCAGTCAGGCGCAGTAGCCCAGTAGGCTCGCCAGTCCACGGACCTATTCATTCTCCAGAAGAGTGTCCTGTGGCTTATCCGGAGGTGGGGTCACCTTGCGCTTCCTCTTCGGGACTGCCCCTTCGAGGAGGGACTTGAGCTCAGAGATGGGCAGCGCGGACGGCGCCCCGGCAGAGAGGCGCTTGGAGGCTGTCATCGATTCAAGCATCAACTCCCTCTCGACGTCACCCCATCCTGCGTGCTCGCGAATGAGCTCCTCCATAGCCAGTTCAAGCACGTGCGAGACCGGGTTGTCAGGAGTCTCGTCGTCCCAGTCGATGCGCAGGTTGTCCTCGACGTAGGCCTTCGCGCGCATCTGCTTGGCGTCTTCCAGCTCAGGATCGACGAAAAGCTGGATGGACCAGAGTCGCTCATGGCTCTCGTAGATCTCGTTTGCACGCTTGCCATTGAGTTCGTCCCATTCCCTAAGCTTGCAGGTGCTCTTCTTGGCCCGGACCAGCACATCCGCGGCCTTCAGACTCATTTTCGGATTCGGCACAAGCACCAAAGCCTGCCAGTTGTTGGGCAACTCCATCAGTTCGGCCAACTTGTCCTCGACTTCCGTCCGTCCCGCCACGCCACCAAAACTCTTGTAGAGTCGATCACGATCCAGATACGTTTGACCGCTTGCCGAAATGGCGACCGGCTTATAAAGACGCCGGTCACGGACCCTCCGGGCAAGCTCGGCAACACCGCCATCACCCTCATCAATAAGGTAGTCGAGAATGCCATCGTCCCCATACTTCCTGAACGCGGCCTCGACCTTCGGCTTACCCACACGCTCAATCATCATGCTGACGGATTTTGCTAACATCGTATCGGCCGCTACTTTTGCGTGATGCCTTAGAGCTCGCTCCCCGAGTTCATAGCGGTAGCGAAGATACTTAAGTACTTCGCTGATGACGTCCGCTCTCAGCCGATTCTTCTTGCTGATTCTGAGGGCCATGTGACTGGGCCAATCAGGGTCCTCTGAAGAGGTCACAAAGAAGTAGCTCAGGAATCGGGTGCCGAGCTTGCCCGGTAGACCGGTGAAGTAGTAGTCCCTCCAAAGGTAGTCGACAAGGTCAGCACAGATGGTGTTACCGACGATATCGCTCACAAAAGGATACCGAGACTGGAAGTCCGTCTCTTCCTTGCTCAGAATCAGGTGCCTGAGCTCATCCTTCAGCCCGTCTTGATCAAGGGCTCCTATTGCGTCCTCATCGAAATCGGACCAGAAGGCGTCGAAGCGTTCGGCATTCCGATCATGGGGAGTCAGCAGCCCGTTGTCATCTTCGACGGTGTGGCCATAGGGAACATGGCACATGTCGTGGAGGAGCGCGCCCAGCCGAGCCAGCACCAAAGCCTCGCAGGCCAGCCGTTCATAGTCCTCTTCTTCCCGCCACTCAAGGAAGAGGTTTCCGCCTGGACGAGGCTCAGCCGGGCTTTCGACCAGACTGTTCTCCACAAGATTGTCGAAGACGTCCTGCGCGACACGGAGAGCGCCGAGTGAGTGCTGGAATCGGGTGTGAGTCGCGCCTGGATAGACCAGATGTGTTGTCCCCAGCTGGCGCACCCTGCGTAGCCTCTGGAATGACGGCGAATCCACCAAGGTTCGCTCCAACTTCGTGAGGTAGATATCGCCGTGGATGGGGTCGGTGATCGTCTTATCAGCCTTGAGCCATTTGGGCTGCAGGCCCCACGGCTTGAGGCCAGCTGTCTTGTTCGTGAACCCCCACTTGGACACTGCTACTCCTCTCGCTGTCTCATTGCAGCCCGCGTCGCGCCACTGAGGTGCGCCTCCGCGGCGGGAGCACACGGAGCAAGCAACAGTTCGATGCAAGAAACGAAGCTCCTGCGACTAGTCACATAGGAGTCAACGCAGCGGCGAGAGCCATCGCTGCCTCCCGCCTACGCCTTCGTAGCGCCTGAATCTCCCGGGAGCCTCAGGACGGGCGATCGACCAATGACTTCGAGGAAGCCCTCAGCTGTGGAGCACCTCTCCGCGAGGAGGTCGACGTAGGCAGGAGCGTAGACGTAGTCGCCGTGGGCATCGTCAAAGGTGCAATACCGCTCGTCGGTCTTCGTGCGCGCCTTGCCGGTCGCGGAACTGGGGGGCCTCACCTTCAGACGCTTCCAAGCTTGCGGAAACTCAGCACTGTGCCTGAACCGATAGGGAATCCGCTCCTCCACGCGCTCGCAGACGGCCTTGGGTCGAAGCTTGCCGAGATTAGTGACGGGGCGCTCCTTCTCCCGAAGGACGATTCTTCCCGTCTTTTCGAGAGCGCCATAGGCGCTCAGTTCCTCTGGCGTGAGGTCGTCCGCGCGCACAAAGCTCACCGCCAAGTCCGCCTGTGACTTTGGCGCCCGCTTCTGTACAAGCTCGATTCGCAACTCGAAGCGGCGGTCTTCAGCTACGGCGGGATCCAGCCCAGATCGGTAGTCGACAAAGAAGTTCTGAAGGCGCTTCGGAAGGGACTGCTGGGCGGCGACCAGGGAAGCAGCGCCCTCACGAGTGAAGGTACTCAGCGCGACCGGAATGTGTACAAGAGCGCCAACAGAGAATCCTGGACCGAACTGATTGACCAGCTCATCTTCGTAGTTCAGCAGTAGGCTTTGCGAGAACCCAGCGGAGGCAACCATAAGTCCACTGGCGTACCGGTGCTCCACCTTGTTGCGAAGCCGCATCGTTAGCTCGAGATTGTTGCGGACGGGGTCACTGGCGTCCGGCCATCGCTCCTTCACGCATTGCTCGAGCTCCCAAGTCTTCCTCTCGCCATCAATCTTGACGTAGCGCCGCGGGTTCTTCTTGTCTCGCCAGTAGTAACAGACACCGTCTCGTTCGAACTCCGCGTGCAGGAGATAGACCCAGGCGATATGCATGTGAACCAGATACGCCTCCAGCGGTCTGCGCCCGCCAGGACGGTTGTAGAACTCCACCGCGTTGAGGGCCTCGTCGCGAGAAGAGGCGACCATTTGCTGCCACCGAGGCGGGCGCGACATCAGGCTAGATGCTCGACTGCTGACATGCCGGGCTAGTCGTCTTCAAACCCGCTGGATGGGTCGAACTTCAGCGTCCTGGAGTTCTCCCCCACGGTCCGCACCGTCGCGTCGTCGAAGCCGTCAGGCAACTGCGCATGAATCTCGACGACCACCTCGACGGACGCGCCCGGTAACCTTGTCAGGTGCTGGACGATGTTCTCGGATATCTCGGCGACGTCACGGTTGAGACGTCCGGGATCCAGCGACTTCACTCCATGGAATCGACGGTTGCCCTTGGCGGGGACGGTGTCCCCTTTCGGAGTGACCCCGGTCTCTGGCTCACCGATCCCATCGCCGCCGAGGGGTGGTTGCTCACCTGGCGGCGTGAACAGTCCGCCGCGATCCTCCATCTCCTGCTCGGTCACCCGGGCCTGCTCCAGCTGTCTTGTGGCAGCCTGCGACTTCACCACCAAGCTCTCCGTGCTCAGACTGATGCCGACGCCGGCTTGGCCATGCACGAGGCCGCGGTAACGACCTTCTTCGTCGACGCCTTGGGCATAGGCGAACGTCTCCGTCGCCCAGGCCATCGAGCCAACACCCTCCTGGACCGCTTCGCACAGGACTGCGGAGTCCCTGAGCCGCGGGAGGTAGAGGTACTGGGCGAAGTCCTCCCACAATTGCCGGAGGCCGACGTGGTCGCCCCGCCACAGGGGGATGCGGTCGAGCTCACGGCGCAGAAGGGTCGAGCCGTAGCGCGTGATGAGCGATTCGTCGCTGAGCATCTTGCGGCTGGCGCGCACGGCGAGCGCGTCTTGTCCCGTGACCCGCGTCTCCTCCCAGACCAAGGTCTTCGAGGGCTCCGGTTGTGCGGGCACCAGGAGCCAGGAGTACGTCTCGGGGATGCGCTGCGTGACGGCGTCGGCCGCCTGCGTGCGCTTCTGTTGGGCCTGCTTGAGGAAGTAGGCACTTAGGTTCAGTGTCTCGGCCTCCGCCTCTATCGAGCTCCAGGCAAGGTACTGACGGATCGCGGCCTCGAGCTCCGCCAGCCGTGTGCGGTCGGGCGCCAGGAAGAGGAGCATGTTGCGGTTCCGTCTGGGGCTGGTCCCCCGCCGCTCGAGGATGTCGGCCACCGCCGCGTGCGCCGGGCTGCTCTCCGTCTTCGAGGAGTGGTGATACTGAGGCCCCAAGATGACCAGCCGCACGCTGTCCTCGTCAGGCACCTCCGCGCTCGTAGCCGGCGCCACCTGGAGGGCAGCGAACTCGCCGCGCGACTTCTCCTCACGCAGGCGACGGAGCAGCTCCATCTGCCATTCGTCATCAGTCACCTGCGCGGCGCGATCGCGCGCGAGCTGGAGCATGCTCGGCTGTGTGTCGAACCAGTACCGCCCCGTCTCGAGGTAGAGGTGTGAGGAGTGGTCGCTCAGGCGCCTCAGGGCGTCGCCGAACACCGCGGCGCTCTCGCCAGGCAGCACGCAGCCGAGCTTGATGTAGCGGTCGTCGATGCCCTTGTTGGGCAGCTTGAGCGTGGCCGCTGAGCCCAGGAAGACGGTTCGCGCGGCGCGCCGACAAGCGGCCAGCTTGCCGAAGTTGGGATTCCCCTGGTCGAGTCTCAAGGGCAGCGAGGTCGGCCCGTCGACGTCAGTGTCGATGACCGGCTTCCAGGCCTCTTCGAGGTAGCGACAGAGCTCAAAGGACACGGTCGAGGCGTTCAGCGGGACGCTCGCCGGCATGATGAGTGGCGCTTGGTCACCGGCCTCCCAGAGCTCGTGGATCACGTTGGCCATAAGGCGAAGCACGCCGCGCGTGCGCTGGAACCTGGGCAGCGTTGACCAGTCATTGTAGAGGCGATCGAAGAGCTCGGGGTGGATCGGAAAGGCGCTGATGATGCGTTTGGTGTAGGCGGCCTCGGCGCAGTCGGCCGGGAAGTCGTGCTTGTGCGTGCGGTAGAACTCGCTGAACACCTTGGCCACCGCGTCGCGCGCCTTGTAGGCCTCGTCACCCTCGAGGGGCTCGAAGAGGCGACGGCGCACGATCTCGAAGCTCTCGTCAGCCGACGCCGGCCGCCAAGGCGACTCCATGCGACCGATGACGTTGCGTAGCCGCTCGAGCGCCGCCCGACCGCCTTCGCCGCCCACCTCGACGTCGCCCAGCGCCGACTCGCCGGCGCTCTTGCCCGCGCGTGCCGCCTCGCTGGCGGGGATGCTGATCACGACCAGCGTTCCCGGAACCGCGCGTGCGGCCTCGGTCAGCGTCTGTGCGAACGTGAAGTGCGTGTCGAAGGAACCCGCGGGCAGGCCGTCGACGCCGTACAGCTGGCGGGCGTAGGCGACCCACTCGTCGATGAGCACCAGGCAAGGCGAGTAGCGCCGAAAGAGCTCCTCAAGGGCAGTGCCCGGGTTGGTGGCGGTCCTGTCGGCGTCGGCAACCAGCTTGTAGGCCTCCGCCCCGTCGAGCTGCCAGGCGAGCTCCCCCCAGAGCGTGCCTACTCGGGTGCCATCGTCCTTCTCATGCACCTGTCCGGGGGCGATCTTGGTACCCACCAGCACGGCGCGATGCGCTTCGGGCAGCGAGCTGGCGCCGGCGTTCTTCATGAGTGGACCGACGCCAGGCAGCTCCGTCGCCGGCGTCCCTGAGAACAGGTGGTAGAGCGCGAGCAGCGAGTGCGTCTTGCCGCCACCAAAGTTGGTCTGTAGATCGACGACAGGCACGCCGCCCGCACCGGTCATGCGCTCGATTGCCTGGGTCAAGAGCTGAGTGAGGCCGTCAGTGAGGTACGTGCGGCGGAAGAACTCCGCCGGATCGCGGTACTCATCGACGCCGCTGCCCTGGTAGACCTGGTGCAGGTCAGCGGCGAACTCGGCCTGGATGTAGCGGCCGCCGGCGACGTCGGCGTGCGGGTGCACTACCTCGCGCCACGGTTTCAGGCCAACCGGCGTCTGCGACTCGAAGAGCGTGGCCGTGACTTCCTTTGACTTCTTGCGGGACTGATCCTCGTAGCTCAGGCGCAGGAGCTCCTGTCGCTGCGCATCTACCACGTCGGCCTCCTCCGCGGAGACCGCCGTGAGCAGGCGCTGCATGGTGTCGAGGGCGCGCTGGGCGTCGTTAGTAGAGATGGTCTCTTGATGCGCCCACTGGTTGCGCACGTCAATCAGCTCGCTGACGAAGGTGCGCTCGCTCTGGCCGAGCACCTTGCTGAACACCGGCTGCCAAAGCCTCCACATGACCTTGAGCAGGAACTGGGAGTCGTCGAGCGAGACTTTCTTGACCTGAGGCCCCTCCATACCAAGCAGCCCCACAATCGTCGCCGGCCATTCGTCGCCGTAGGCCGCTTTGAGCTCGCGCTCCACAAATGGCGCCAAGCCCTTGCGGAGCAGCTCGAGGGCATCACCGACGCGCTGGTTGTTGCTCATCCTCATGCGATGCCCCCCTAGAGTTCCATGCTCGTCTGAGATCCCGCAGCCGGCGCCGGCTGAGACGCGGCACGCTGCATGACGTGCGGCCACGAAACGACCAAGCCGTTGTAGGCCTGACCCTCCTGCGACCACTTCTTGCGCTCACAGACGAGATACAGACGGTAGGCGAGGTCGCGCGCGACCTCAGCGAAGGAGCCGAGCTGGCGCGCAAGGGCCGCGGCCGCGTCTTCGCTTTCGTCGACACGCCGGATGAGGTGCTGCGTCATCTCCCAGACAGTCAGGCGCTTGTCAGTTGCAGGATCCCAACCGTCGGCGAGTTCATCGCGGCGCAAGAGGCGCACCTTTCCGCCTTTGGCCTCCAGGATGCCAGCCTGCACCATGCCTTCGACAGACGTTCCCTTGGCCTTTGAGAGTGTTTCGGCATCGCCGAACTCGCCTGCGTTGATGCCGAACTGCTCGAACCAGGCAATGGCCCAACGCGTGTCAGCGTCGAACTCCCCCTCTTGCTCGGCCAGGATCTCGTCTAGCGCTTGATTGATGAGTGCCAAGGCGGTTCTCACTGACATCTGGGAACCGTCAGCTTCGATGACTTTGGAGTAACGCGAGAAGGCGGCCATGCCCGGCCCGATGGAGGCCTGCGCGAGGTCGACGGGCGCGATGTTGCCATGCTGCAACCTAACAAGAGCTTCAGGTAGCTCTGCGCGCAGCGTTGCGATGTACTCTTTGCGCGTTGCTAGGGCCGCGTCAGCTGCACGAGGTCGGCAAACCAGCACAACTGAGGAGGCTAGGGCATTGCTATCCTGGCTGCGCGATCGATTGGGGCGTTCGGTCCTCATCGGCCACGTGCCGGTGATCAGGAACCCTGCCTCGAGCAGCGCCGAAAGCATGGTCTCCCAGCCGGAGGATGCCCATCCCCCAGGAGCGTCGGTGGCTGACCCGGACTCGGTCTGCTTGAAAGCGTAGTAGACCGTCAATGGGACCTCTCTGCTCTGCACGTCGTGAAGTGCTCGGAACGTGCGGAGCAGCGAAGTCTCGAAGAAGGTCTTGGCCTCTTGTCGATTCCCCCCGTGCCGCCCTGGCTCCGCGATGATTTCCTGTTCCTTTGGAGTTAGGACCGTCGACATGAGGTCTGGGTGGACTTGCCCGAGCGCCGCTCTAAGCCAGACATAACTGAGGTCAGAAAGATTGGCGTAGCCAATGTTGTCGTAGTACGGAGGATCTGTGCTGACGCAGGCGGACCCCGGTGGATAGGACACTTGCGCTGCGTCCAGCTGGCGCACACTCGCTTCGCCGACAGCTGGAAGGTCCCGCAGCGCCTTGACGACCGATCCTACCGAGACATCCAAATCTCCGGCTCCGCCGGAAAACGGATTGACCTCTGGGAAATCCCATACGTAGGAGACGGTCTGCATGGATGCACCGAGCACTTGCGCGCGTACGGGCGTCCATCTGGACAAGGTGGTCAAGACAGTTGAGAGCCGACTAACTGCTAGGCCAAGGTAGGTGGACACCGCATCGGCGTACATGTCCGGCTCAGTCGACCGCGTCCCACCCTCCACTGAAGTATCTTGGCGCACCCTGTCTCGAGCCTCTGTGACCAATCGGGCCATGGTCGACAGAGTTGCGGCGCTACGCTCCGTGTACAGATCGGCGTGTGTGGTGGCGCCGTAGTTCTGTACGCTGAAGCCCAGTGCACGCGCAGGGAGCGGTAGGTCAAGCGCTCCAACGCTCTCAATGTTGGTCCCGCCTCCATCATCCGACGTAGCTGCCACGAAGCCCCGCTTGCTCCGCAGCTGGACGACACGGGCGAGCTGACGTTTGCCGATTCTTCCCGCTTGGCCTTCGGCGCGAATGTGGGCAAGGGGAACGTGCGTTCCACATACGAGACAGGTGGCGCCTTTGTCGTTCACCGTGCCTGCAGGCGCCAGCCCGAACCCGGTTCTGATCTCGAAACGCACCGACCTTGACTCAGCGTCAGCAATCGGCTGAACCCAGACTTGCTGACCCTTCTTCGTCGACAGCGACCATTTGCTGGTCAGGGGCATTTCCGCACCGCAGGCGGGGTTGGGGCACGTCAACGTGCGCAGCCATAGCCAGGCAATGACGGTTGCTTCACCGCCGCCTTGCTCCTTCGAGAGTGCGGCCTTCGGGTAGAGGTGGCCAACGCGCTGCATAGCTTGCTCGCGCATCCAGTGTCCGTAGTAGCGCACATCGTCCGCGAGGCCCTGGGCGCCATGCCAGCCGGTGTTGTCGAGTTTGCCTCGAGCCTCGGGGTTGACCGGCGGCATGTTGGCGAACTGGGGAGGAATCTCTATGAGCGCCTTGGTGATGAGGACGGCGACCGGGTTCAGATCGTTGGCAAGCGCTTCGAGGCCTAGGCGCTGCGCTTCGAGTGGGATCGAGCCGCCCCCGCAGAAGGGGTCGAGAACCGGCGGTGGGTTGCCATCGGTGGAGCGCATGATTTCGGCGTGAGCGGAGGCCAGCACCTTCTCCTCATTGGAGTTCTCCCACTTGACGAGCTGCTCGATTATGTCGAAGAGACGGCGGCGTTCGGCATCCTGGGCCTCTTGGGTCGGGAACTCGTCGGCCCTAGCTGAGGGGTCGTCGACAAGAGAGGCAAACAAGACCGCTCGACACGTGGACAGCGGCTTGCGCGACCACCAGAGATGCAGCGATGACGGGTGCCCGTGACGGATGGACTTCTCGCGCGACGACTCGCGGTTGATTGCATCGAGTGGGAGGGCGACTTCGATGAGCTTCTTCTTGTAGGCGGTCATGCGGGGACCCCTCCCAGTGCCTCGAGGGACTTGAGGCTGTAGTTGATGCTCGTGACGGCGAAATCCGGTTCGTTGCTGAACGGGCGACGTACGTAGGTTAGGCGGCCAGACTCGCCATCGCGTACCTCGACGAGCGCCAGGATGAAGCGGTCGGGCTTGTTGAGCCCGTGCATGACTTCGTTCCGGGTCACCGTCACTGTGGAAGCGTCGGCTACCCTGCCCTTGACTTCGATGAAGTACATGTCGCCGGAGATGGGATCCTTGGACTGAACGTCGTAGCCCGGATTGAAATGGTCCATCTCAGTAGGCATGCGCCCGAGATCGCGCTCCGCGGCCATCACTGCATCGACAGCGATACGCTCGGTGACAGACGTGTCCACCGAGGTCTGGCCGGAGGGCGGCTCCCGGCCCTCGAGCCCGGCGAGACATCCTGCGGGAATGACAAGCGCACCCCCCACGACCACGGGCGGAAGAGGCGCGAGTTGGCGCTCCTGTTCCAGCTCGATGAGCCGACGGTCGAGTCGCCCTTGCAGATCGTCTGCCCGCTGGCGCGCCTTGCCCGAGTTCATGCGGGGCTGCTTGCCAGCCAGTTCCTGTTCTTTGAGTTGGTTCGCGCGCATGTCCCAGTAGTTGATTTCAAGGCTAAGGCGGTCCTTGACGGCCGCCTCCGTGCGATCGACTCGCGCCACGGTGCGCCGGCGCACCTCCTCAAGGTGCTCGGGCACAGCCTCGGAGATGGCATAGTCGAGGCCGCGCTGCTCGAGGCCATTCTGCAGCCAGTCCTGGGCTAGGACGGGGTCAATGGCAACGAGCTCCTCCTCGCTGGCCGGCCGATAGTCGAGGTAGGGCGCGTACCCCGCGCGACAAGTCTTGCCTTCGCGGCCGGCCTCGACGAACTCGAACCGCTTGGAGACCACGCGGCGTTGCCCGTCCTTCACAATGCGTCCATCCTGGATCGCGTGCTCCACGTATATCAGCGTTCGTGGCTCGGTGCTCTCGTCAGCATCGGCGATGAGTACCGCACCGTGACGGAGCAGCACCCCGTACCGTTCGAGCACAAGGTCGATGGTGGCGTCGAGCAGAGGGTGACCAGGGCTGATGAGCTCCGCCGTCGGCTTTCCGGGTAGGGCCATGGAGTCGCGGTCGAACGTGACGCGGTCGTAGCGTTTGAGCACTGGCGCCCCCCGCCCCACTAGGCGGTCGCGAGAACGGATCTCGGCGGGGACGTGCGTGACCTCGTAGCGTCCTGCCTCGCGCTTGCTCAGGCGCCCGCCGAGATGCGCGAAGGCCTCCTCAAAGAACGAGCGCACGTAGTGCGGCTGAAGCCGACGCGCCTCGGCCTTCTCCATCTCGTCGCGGATGGCCTCGACGCGTACCGAGCCCATGACGTCGCTGGCCAGGGCGCGCTCGGCGAGCAGGCCCTCAAGCCGGCTGCCTACGGCCTTGTCGACCTGCAGGCTGAGCTGAGCCCGCACCTCGGGCTTGTCACCGTAGCGAATCGCCTCTAGGAGCATGTCGCGCAGCGAGCGATCGCGGAAGACTTCGCCGAGGACGTCGAAGACCTGGTCGCCGAGGGCATTGCGTTGTTCGGCTAGCTTCTCGAGGAGGCGACGGAAGACGGCGCCCTCCCGCGTCTCATTGGCCACCAGGTTCCAAAGGTGGCAGACCTCTGTCTGGCCAATACGGTGGATGCGCCCGAAGCGCTGCTCGATGCGGTTGGGGTTCCAGGGCAGGTCGTAGTTGACCATGAGATGGGCGCGCTGCAGGTTGATGCCCTCCCCGGCGGCGTCGGTAGCGACGAGGATGAAGCAGTCCTTGTCCTGCGTGAAGAACTCCTGCTTCTTGCGACGCTCCTCTCGGCCGAGGCCACCGTGGATCTCCACCACCGCCTCCGCCCGACCAAGCAGAGCGCGGAGCTTGTCGACCAGGTAGTTGAGCGTGTCGCGGTGTTCCGTGAAGACGATGAGCTTGCGACGCGTCCCGCCCGCGTCGAACATCTCTTTGCGCTCCTGGAGCAGGCTCGATAGCTCCTCCCACTTGCGGTCGGTTCCTGACGCGCGCACGCGCGCGGCGAGTTCTTCAAGGCCCGTGAGCGTATGGATCTCGGCCTCGAGCTCGGCGATCGTCCGTGCCGCCGAGGCGAGGTCGACGACCTCCGCCTCAAGATCCTCAAGCTCGGCGTCAGGAAGGTCGTCAATGTCGTCGAGGTCGCCGAAGTCGATGTCGAGGCCGGCCGGGGCGACAAGCTCCTCGAGCGGGTTGAGCTCCGCGACCCGCTTTGTGAGGCGCTCCTCGACGACGCGCGCCTCAAGGCGCTTTCGGCGTCTCCGGAGGGACTGGTAGATGGCCTCGGGTGAGCTCGCCAAGCGACGTTGCAGGGTGGTGAGTGCGAAGCCGACCACATTGCGGCGGCGTGCGTCGCCGTCCTCGGCGTTGCGGTCGGCGCGATTCATCTCGTCGCGCACGTACTCGGTGACGCGTTCGTAGAGGCGGGCCTCGTCGTCGGAGAGGTCGTACTCGGCGGTGTAGGCGCGCCGCTCCGGGAACAAGGGGGTCCCGTCGAACTTGAGCAGCTTCTCCTTGACCAGGCGGCGCATCATGTCGGCCGTGTCGATGGTGTGCGCGCCATCGCGCAGCTTGCCCTCGTAGCGGTCGGCGTCGAGCAGGGCCATGAAGAGCTGGAAGTCCTCGTCCTTGCCACTATGCGGCGTCGCCGTCATGAGCAGGAAGTGACGGGCGACCGAGCCCAGCACCTTGCCCAGCTTGTAGCGCTTGGTCTCCTTGACCTCGCGGCCGGTCAGGTGGGCTGCCATCTTGTGGGCCTCGTCTACAATCACGAGGTCCCAATCTGACTGGGCGAGGCGAGCCTGCACCTCCTCGTTGCGCGAGAGGTGGTCGAGCCGTGCGATCAGGAGGTCCTTCTCGAGGAAGGGGTTGCCACTGCGCGAGGCCTCGAGCATGTCGCGCGTGAGGATGTCGAAGCCGAGCTGGAACTTCTGGTCGAGCTCGTCCTGCCACTGGTCGACGAGCATGCCCGGGCAGACAATGAGGCAGCGTTTCACGTCGCCGCGAATCATCAGCTCCTTGATGTAAAGCCCCGCCATGATGGTCTTGCCCGCCCCAGGGTCGTCGGCCAGGAGGAAGTGCAGCGGCTGGCGGGGCAGCATCTCCTCATAGACCGCGACGATCTGGTGCGGGAGGGGCAGTACGTTGGAGTTGGAGATCGCGATGTAGGGATCGAAGAGGTAGGCGAGCTGGATGCGTCGCGCCTCGCTAGCGAGGCGGAAGAGGTGGCCGTCGGCGTCGAAGCTCCAAGCGCGGCCAGCGGCCTCAACCTCGAGGCGGGGCTCGCTGTCCCGGTAGAGAAGTTCTTGTGCGACCGTTCCCGCGTCGTCGCGGTAGGTCAAGGTGAGTGCGGAGCTCGCGTGCCACTGGACTTGGACGACCGTGACAGAGCGGTCCGCAAGAACTCCGCGGACGCGCGCGCCTGGCGTCAGGTCCTCGAGGCGTGCCATTGACTCCCATCGTCCACCGTGAAGCGCCAAAGTCGGCTGCCCCAGCCGACCATATAAGCCTAACACTCCCGCCCGACGGCACTCTCAATCCGAACGCGCAGCGGCCCGCTCAGCCATTCACGTTTCGAGGTTGAAGGCGGCGCCAGAAATGTGCCAGGTGAGAACGTTGGGCACCAAACGGGCACCAAACCCGTCGTCTCCCACCCTGTAGCCGACCTCCCTCGGGCCAGTCAGATGAGCGTTCAAGGGACTAAAATCCCTGCAAAATGCACTGGCGGAGCGACATGGGAGTCGAACCCACCCAGGACGAGATCATCGCCCCGCAGACGGTTTTGAAGACCGCGGCAGTCACCGGACCACGAGCCGCTCCACTGCGCATCTTGCCACGTCGGAGGAGCCGGGTCACCCGGCGACTGCAGGCCTGAACGGTTGTTGACGATACTTGAGAGGGAATGCCTCTCCAGGAGCCTATGGCCGACCCTCTCTCAGACGCCGCTGCACTCAGCGACGACGAGTCCGCGCTGCTCGAGCGCGTCGTCGCCGGCATGACGCGCGACCCCGAGGCCGAGCCGGCCGTCCGCGAGCTGATCGAATCGGTACTCGCGGCGCGGATCGCGGAGCTTCACGCCGCCAATGCTTCGCTCGAGCGCGAGGTCCAGGAGCGGCGCATGGTCGAGCTGGCGCTGCGCGAGAGCGAGACCCGCCTCCGCGACCTGGCGCTGACCACCGCCGACTGGGTCTGGGAGATCGACGCAGGCGGCCGCTACACCTCCTGCTCCGACCGGGTGACCGACGTCCTGGGCTACGCGCCCGAGGAGGTCATAGGGCGGGCGCCGTTCGACTTCATGGTCGAAGAGGACGCGGCTGCGCTCGCACCGGTATTCGAGCGGATGCTGCTGGAGCGCACCGGGTGCTCCGAGCTCAAGAACCGCAATCGGCACAAGGACGGCCACGAGGTCGTCCTGCTCACCAGTTGTGTGCCGATGCTGAACGACGCCGGAAGGCTGCTCGGCTTCCGTGGCGTGGACAAGGACATCAGCCTCCGCGAAGGCATGGAGCGGTCGCTGCGCCAGCGCACGCTCGAGCTCGAGGCGCTGCTCGAGGCCGGCCGGGCGATCGCGTCGACGATCGACTACGACGACGTCCTGCGCCGCATCGCCCGCGCTGCAGGCGAGGCGCTCGGGACGGCGGAGTGCGTGATCTGGGAGTACTCGGAGGACGGAGACCTCGCCCTGTTCCGCTGTCTGTGGGAGCGGGAGCCCGTACCGGGTATGGCCTCCGGACTCATCGGTGCCAGCTACTCCGTGCGTACGCACTCCGGCGGCCTGGACGGCCTGCGTGCCGGCGTGGTGGTCCAGCAATCTCGCTCCGACCCCGGACTCCGACCCGCCGATGCCGAGGACATGGACGAGTGGGGCGAGAAGACCTGGCTCACCGTGCCGCTCGTGCTCGACAGAGAGCTCCTTGGCGTGATGATCCTCATCGAGAGCGAGCGAGAGCGCCGGTTCGACCCGGACCAGGTCCGCATGGCCGGCGTCATCGGAGAGCAGGCGGCAGTGGCGCTGCACAACGCCCTCCGCCACCGCAGGGAAGAGCGACAGAACCGCTGGCTGCGCTCCCTGGTGCGCGCCGCGCGCGTGATCTCCGAGTCGCAGGATCCGGACATGGCGCTGGGGGAGGTCGCGCGGCTTGCGGCCGACGCGATGCAGTCGCCCGCCGCGTTCGTCTACGAGTTCGCGCCCGACCGCGACGTGCTCGTCACCCGAGCGAGCTGGGGCTCCGGATCCGTCGGGAGGGACGACCCCGTCGGCACGGTCTGGGAGGTGTCCGAAGCTCCGGAGGACCGCCGCGCCCTGCGGGGGGAGCTCTTCGTGGAGACGCTGTCCGACCCTGAGCTCCACCCGAACGTCCGGGAGTTCATGGAGCGCTGGGGCGAGCGGACCCTGCTCAACGTCCCACTGCGCTCGCACGGGGACGTCATCGGCATGATCGTCGTGGTCGAGGACCAGGACGAGCGCACGTTCGCCGAGGAGGAGCTGGACTTCATGCGCGCATTCGGCGACCAGGTGACCCTGGCGCTGAGCACCGCGCGCTCGGCGACGACCGACGGCCTCACCGGCCTCGCGAACCACCGCGTGTTCTACGAGCGGCTTGGCCAGGAGCTCGCGCGGGCGCAGAGGTACGGGACGCCCGTGTCACTGCTCATGATCGACATCGACGACTTCAAGGAGCTCAACGACACGCACGGTCACCCGGCCGGCGACGAGGTCCTGCGCCGGCTCGGCCGGCTTCTCTCCGAGCACCTCCGGCGCGACGTCGACCTGCCGGCGCGGTACGGCGGCGAGGAGTTCGCCGTCGTGCTCCCCAGCACACGCGTCGGCCCAGGGGCCGGGGAAGACGACTGCGCGCGAGCCGACGGCGGCGCGCCCTCCGCCGGCCACAGCGAAGGGGCGGAAGCTCTCGCCGAGCGCCTGCGCAGCGTCATCGCAGAAACGGACTTCCCGGTGGCGGAGGACGGATCGGTGGTGCGGATCGCCGTCAGCATCGGCGTCGCCTCCTACCCGGTCATGGCCGTGAACATGGACGAGCTCGTGGCCCGCGCCGACGCCGCGCTCTACGCGGCGAAGCGCGCGGGCAAGGACCGCGTCGAGGTCTACTGGAAGCGTCAGGCGGCGCCGACAGGCACCGGCGCCTCCTGACGCCTCACTCCTCCTCGGCCGTCCTCTCACGACGGCCGCGCACGAGGATCCAGACGACCGCGATGACGGCAAGCGCGACGACTGCGGCGATGACGGCGATCGTCGTGCCGCCCAGACCGCCGTTCGAGCCTTCGGCGGCGGCCTTCGGCTTCAGGTTCATGTAGCTGTCGCGCACGTAGCTGGTGTAGAACGCGGCGCCGGTGCCCCCGTACATCCGGGTCCAGCCGTCCCAGTGCGCCGTGTCGACGGCCTCGAGCTTGTCCGGATAGTCGATGGCGATCTCCGGCGACTGCGCGTAGAAGATCTGCTGGGCCCGCCACACGAGCTCCTTGCGCTTCTCCGGATCGAGGGTCGTGTTGGCCTCCCCGACCACCGCATCGTACTCGTCGTTGGACCAGCACGGCTCGTTCCAGTTCTCGATCTGGGCGGTGATGAAGCTGGCCAGAGTGTCCCCCGGGTCGGCGTAGCCGTCGTAGCTCCAGAGGTACATGTCGAAATCCGGACTGTACGTGTCGCCCTCATAGGCCCAGATGCTGTCGTAGTAGATGCCGTCGTCCATGACCTGGTACTCGATCGTGAGACCCAAGTCACGGAACCAGCCGGTGAGCAGGCTGCCGGTCTTCTGGCTCTCCGGCGACTCCGCCCGCGCCCACAGCCGGAGCTTGATGGGCTTGCCGCCCTTGTCCTCGCGCACGCCGTCGCCGTCGCCGTCCTTGTAGCCGGCGGCGTCGAGGAGCTGCTTCGCCTTGGCCGGGTCGTACGTGTACATGGCCTCGGCCGGCGGCTGCCAGTGGTAGTCCGGGTCGACCCACGAGTCCGGCGTCATGATGGTCGTGCCGGGCTGGGAGCGCCCGGCCCACGACAGGTCGACGACCTTCTGCCGGTCGACGGCCCAGTTGAGCGCCTGGCGGAACGCCACGTCCTTGAGCACGGGGTTGCCGCGGCTCGTGCCCTCGTAGCAGTTCAGCGCGAGGTAGTCCCAGGTGAGCAGGTTGTAGGAGATCGGCGTGAAGCCCTCCGTGGTCTCGAGCTTGGGGAACTGCGCCGATGGGATGCCCCAGGCGGCGTCGAGGTTCCCCGAGAGGAGGTCCTGGGTCATGGTGTCGGGGTTCTGGTAGGTGACGAAGAGGATCTCGTCGATGGTCGGCTTCTCGCCCCAGAAGGTCGGGTTGGCGACCATGCGCACGTAGTCGCCCTTCTTCACCTCCACCGCCTGGAACGGCCCGGTGCCGATGATCGGCGGCTTGTTCTGGTGCGAGGCGCCCGCCGCCTTGGGGCCGACCTTGCTCCAGATGTGCTCCGGCAGGATGGGGATCCAGGTGGTGATCATGTTGGCCTTGGGCTCGGTGCAGCGGATCTCCACCGTGAGCGGGTCGACGGCGACGGCCTCCTCGATGAACGTGGTCAAGCTCGAGAAGGCGCCCATCTGGTTCTCGACGATGTAGTTGTAGGTGAAGGCCACATCGGCGGCGGTGAACGGCTCCCCGTCCTGCCACTTCACACCCTCGCGCAGGTGGAAGGTCCAGGTCTTGCCGTCCGGGGAGGTCTCCCAGGACGTCGCGAGGTCGGGCGTTGGCTTGAGATCGAGCGAGTAGCCGGTGAGGAAGTCGTAGTTGAGCAGCCAGATCTCGTAGGCGGACGTCTCGGCCCCGATGAACGGGTTGAGGTTGTCCGGGTCGTTGGTCCAGCCGACGTGCAGGACGACCTTGTCGCCGGCCGGCGAGGCGCTCGGGTCGGCCGCCAGCGCGGACCCGAGCCCCGACGCCAGTCCGGCGGCGAGCAGGCCGGCGACCAGCAGGAGCAGGAGAAGCCGCGGACGCCGGTGGCGGCCGCCGGACTGCGGCACAGGGTAGGTCATTCGAGGTCCCCCTCATTCGTCCCCCGCGGCGGCCGCGAAGCCGCCGCCCCGATGGCCGGCCGCCACGAGCCCTCGGGACTCGCCCCCTGCGGCCGGTCGATTGTCATTCGAGTATGGGCCGCTCCGCGGGGCCAGACAAGCGCCCCGGCCATCACGCGCGGCCCGGCGCGAGGTTTGTCCAACAATCCGACGGAAACGCGAACGGCCGGCCGCCTCTCGCGAGGCGGCC
>CAIYOD010000077.1 GCA_903927755.1 uncultured Thermoleophilia bacterium
GCCGGCGGCCTGTGCGGCCGCCAGTGTGGCGCCCAGGCTGAGCTTGGCCGGCAGCGCCATCTGCGGCAGAAGAAGGCCGAGACCGACGGGGGCCGCGCCCCAGAGACCGACGGCGCGGCGGCAGTCCGGGCAGGTCTGTGAGTGCTCGAGCAGCGCGGCCGGGACGGGCTCGCCGCGGCCGACGCCGGCGGCGAGCGCCTTGTCCGCCCTGTCGCAGCGTCCGCGGAGCGTACCCGCGCCGGCGAGGAAGACACGCCGGAAGCCGGCGCGTGCCCGTGAAAGCAGCACGTCGGCCGATCCCTTGGTGACGCCGAGCACCGACGCCGTCTCCCCCACGCTGAGGCCGTGCACGTCGTGCAGCACCAGCGCGACCTGCTGCCGCTTGGGGAGCTCGTGCAGCGTGGCCTCCACCCGCCGCGAGAGCTCGGCGCGCTCGAACTCGTCCACCACGGACGGCGTCTCCGCAACGGCCTCGTCGACCACCGTGGCCGGACGGCGCTTGCGCGCCCGCACGTGGTCGAAGGCCGCGTTGACGGTCACGCGATAGAGCCACGCCGGCAGATTCAGATCGGTCTCGTTGCCGGGCAAGCCTCGGAACACTTTGAGCAGCACCTCCTGCGCGACGTCCTGCGCTTCTTCCTGATCGTCCACGATGCGCAGAGCGAGGTTGTAGATGGGTCTGGCATAGGCGGCGTGCAGAGCCTCGAACGCCTCGGCCCTACCCGCGCGCAGGCCGGCGACCAGCCCCGCCTCGTCGGCGAAACCTCCCGGGCCTTCCGCTTGTGGCTCCCACGCCTTGATCTGTGACACCACCCTTTCTAACGCTGCCTCGTCAGAGACCTTAGCACCTGGTTTTGAAGAACTTGTGGAGCTTGGGCGAAGCAGCGGCACGCTAAGGAATCGCCGCGGCCCCGGCCCCGCCACCCGCGCGCACAACGCGAGGATCCGCTGTTCATGGCGTTCCGCATCACCCTTCGCCCCGCCGTGGGCACCGGCACGAACTGCGGCGGCTGACCCTCCCCGGTCGGTCCTGCACAGACGACGGCGACGGCGTGCTCGACCGTCGCCGTCGTCGTTTCACGGGCGCCGGGGCGCCCGCACGGCCCGCCCCGGCCGTCATGCCCCGGCGCCCTCAATCGGTGAAGGCGAACCCCTCGTCGCGGAAGAGCTGCAGGCAGGCGTCGGCGGCGCGCTCGTCGAACCGCACGCCGCGCCCCTCCTCGATCTCCTCCAGAGCCGGCTCCACGCCGATGGCCGGACGGTACGGCCGGTGCGACGACATGGCCTCGACCACGTCCGCTACCGCGATGATGCGCCCGAACTCGCCGATCTCCTCGTCCTCGAGCCCGGCCGGGTAGCCGCTCCCGTCGAGGCGCTCATGGTGCTGGAGCACGGCGTCGGTGACCGAGGCGGGCAGGCCGGCAGGCTCCAGGAGCTCCCAGCCGGCCTCGCTGTGCCGCTTGATGATCGCGAACTCGGCCTCGCTGAGGCGCGTGGGTTTGCTGAGGATCTCCGCCGGCACGGTGATCTTGCCGAGATCGTGGACCGTGGCGGCGAGGCGCAGCAACCGCAGGTCGTCGTCCTCGAGGCCCACCTTCTTGCCGATGGCCACCGCCAGCTGGCTGACGCGCTTCTCGTGCCCCGCCGTATAGGGATCGCGCGTGCCCATCGCTCCCGAGAGGGTTCCCACCGTCCGCTCCATGGCCTGCTCGAGCTGGGCGAGGCCGAGCACGCGGTCCTCGATCGCATTCCGCCGCTCCTCCTCGACGGCGGCGGCGCGTCCCAGCACCCGCAGCAGTTCCAGCTGGCTCTCGCGCAGCATGGCGTCTCCGGTGAACAGGCAGCTCAGCACCCCGATGGCCCGCCCTCCGACGATCACGGGGAAGCCCGCGTAGGTCCGCGCCCCGAGGCGCTCGACGATGGGGCTCGTGTGCGCGTAGATGGTGTCCTGGAGGTCGCGCTCGATGTGCACGAGCTCGTCCTGGGGCCGCGCCATCACGTCGGCGTCGAGACGACCCTCGGCCGGCGTACCCCGAGGGAGTCCCTCCGGTATGTTCCAGCCTGCCTCGGTCACGAGCTCGCGGCCGCGACGCCGCGTGTACAGCACGACGTCGGCGGCGGTGATCAGCGCCGCCGCGTGGCAGATCTGCGTCAGGTTCCTGCCGACGTCCGGCCCGAAGGCGAGGAAGCTGTCTGCGATGCTCCGCAGGTTGAGCTCGTCCGCCCGCCACATGGTGAGGCTGGCGAGCTGGTCGGCGACGAGGCGCATCAGCGAGCCGTCATCCTCCTTCCAGCGGCACTCCACGCCTTCGCCGCGGCCGGCCTCGATCTCGTAAGCGAGCAGCCCAACGAGCGTCGGCTCCTGAAGCACCGGCACCGCGAGGACGGCTTCCAGCCCCATGGACGAGAGCACCTCGCGCTCAGGCGCCGCCTCCGGGGGCAAGTCGCCGAGCGAATGGACGACGATCGGCCGCCCGGCGGCGGCGTGCTCGCGCACCCAGCCGAGGCCCTCCACGTCGAAGTGAATGTCCCCGTCCTCCAGCAGTCCGGTGTCGCGCCGCCAGATCCGGATGCGCTCCAGGTGGACGCCGTCGGGCGCCAGCAGGTAGAGACTCACGCGGTCGGCGCCGAGACAGCGTCCCGTCTCGCCGAGCGCGAAGTCCACGGCGAGATCGACGGTATCGAGCGACGCTCCCGCCAACCGCGTCGAGACCGTGGCCACGATGCTCTCCAGTCCCACCCGCCGGCGCGCGGCCTCCTCGGCCCGCTTGCGCTTGGTGATGTCGTGCCCGACACCGAAGTACTGCGGCTCCGCGACCTCGCCCGGCAGCGGCACCGCGCGTGCTTCGATCCAGTGGTACTCGCCATCCGCCGCGCGCAGACGGTACTCGCAGTCGTACACGGCGCGCTCCGCGCAGGCCGCCTTCCAGTCGGCGACGACGCGCTCGCGGTCGTCCGGGTGGACCGCTCCCGCCCACCCGTCTCCGCGCATCGCTTCGTCGGTCTGACCCGTGAAGGCCGACCAGCTCTCCATAGGCCGGTCCACGACACCGCCCGGACCCGTCGTCCACATGAGCTGGCTGGTCGCCTCGATCAGCGTGCGCAAACGGAGCTCGCTCTGGGCGCGCTCGTCCTCGGCGCGGCGCCGCTCGGTGACGTCGCGCCCGACGCCCAGCATCCCGCCGACGGCCCCACCGTCGGCGAGCAGGGATTCGAAGCTCCACTGGATGATGCACTCCCCCTCGCCGGTGGTCATCACCATCTCGAACTCGGAGCGGAACGGCGGCCGCAGCAGGTCCTCGAGCAGGCTCGAGAACCGCGCTGCGAAGCCGGCGGCGGCAAGCGTGTGGACGTCCGCGAGCGGCTTGCCCTCGGCGCCGTCGGCGAAGACGCCCATCGCCCGGCGCAGCGACGGAGAGAGGTACTCGACCTCGCCCCGCGGACCCAGCTGCACGACGAACTCGTTGGGGCTCTCGAGCAGGAGGTCCAGGATCGCACGCCGGCGGCGTTCGTCGTCCTCCCGTCTGCCGGGCCGCTGATCGAGGATGAACAGGGCCCAGGCGGCGAGCGCCTCACCCTCGGCGTCACCCTCACCCCCGCCCTCGGCGTCGCCCTCCTCAGGGGTGAACACCGGGCACGCGACCACCCTGACCCACACCGGGTCGCCGCCGGCGGGCAGCAGATAGTCCTCGAACGCCAGCGTCCGCGGCTCGTCCGATCCCTCACCCGAGCCCGTGCGCGCGCTCCAGCCGGGCATGAAGTCATCCCAGTCGGCGCCGAGCTGCTCACCGCTCGAGGCCCCAAGGAGGTCGAGGAAGGGACGGTTGGCGGCGAGGAGCACGGCGTCGGCCGTCAGCACCGCCAGTGGCTGTTTGTGCGGCAGGAAGCCGACCACCGCCACCAGCTGGCGAAGATGGGCGCGCACCGCGTCGGGAACGCGCCCGTTGAGCCAGTCGATGTGCTGCAGGATAGACGTCATCCCACCAGTTATCGGCGGCGCCACCCTGCAGGATGACTTTCGCCGTGTCGGGCACGCGCGAGCGCGCACGGGGACGGGGACGGCTGGGGCATTGCCAACGGCGACAACGGCATGTTCGTGCCAACGGTGGGGAATGACGAAAGCGACCTGGTGGGGCCGCGCGCCGACGTGCCGCGCGTTTTCGGACCCCCCGGCGTGCGCCGCGACGCGCGATCCCACCAGGCCACCTGCGACGCCGCGGTGAGGGCCGGCCCAGTGCCTCCGGCC
>CAIYOD010000078.1 GCA_903927755.1 uncultured Thermoleophilia bacterium
CGATCAGGCCGCCGCGCGCGCCGCCCGCTTCATCGACATCCGCGGGCTCGAGAAGACCTTCAGCGGCGACGGCGCCCCCGTGTACGCCCTGCGCGGCTTGGACCTCACCGTCGCCGAGGGCGCCTTCCTCGGGGTGATGGGTCAGTCGGGCTCGGGCAAGAGCACCTTTCTTGCGATCCTCGGCGGTCTCAGCCACCCGGACGCCGGCAGCATCAGCGTCGACGGCATCGACCTCTACAAGCTGCCGGGGGAGCGCCTCGCCGACTTTCGCCGCGAGTACCTGGGCTTCGTCTTTCAGTCGTTCAACCTGGTGCCCTATCTGACGGCGCTCGAGAACGTGACGCTGCCGCTGGCCGTGAAGAAGATGCCGAGCGCCGAGAAACGGCGCCGCGCCCTGGAGGTGCTCGAGCACGTCGGTCTGGCCGACCGCGCCGGGCACCTGCCCGGCAAGCTCTCGGGCGGCGAGCAGGAGCGCGTGGCCATCGCGCGGGCGCTGGTCAACGAGCCGCCGTTGATCCTCGCCGACGAGCCCACGGGCGCCCTCGACAGCGAGACCACGGTGGAGATCATGGACCTGTTCGCCGGGCTCCACCGCGAGGGCATCACGATCGTGATGGTGACGCACAACCCGGAGATCCAGCGGTATTTCGACCGTACCATCGTGCTGCGCGACGGCCGGCTCGACTGCGAGCTGCCGGCCTGCGACGGCGGCACGCCTCTCTGAGCACCTGCGGGCCGCTTGTGGTGGTCGCCGCCGGGTCTCTCAGCCGGCGCCCCCGCCCGGGTCAGCCGGTGGTTGTGGCCGGGTCAGCCGGCGCCCACGCCCGTCGCGCGGTCGTCGCCTGCGACGATCTCGTCGCGCCCGATCTCGTTGACCACGAGGATGAGCACGCTCGCCGCGATGGCGAGGCCTCCGGCGACGAGCATGATGGGTCTCATCGTGGTGTTGCACACCGCGCCGGCCGAGCCGCAGGTCCCGATCAAGGACGTGGGCAGCAGGATGGCGGACAGACCGAGCAGCGCGCCGACGACGCCGAGCGCGCGCCGCGTCTCTTTGCGCCGGGCGAAGAACAGGAAGGCGCCGGCGACGGCCAGCGAGACGCCGACGGCCAAGGCGCCGCGGGCGCTCCACAGGCACTTCATCTTGGGCACGATCGTGGCCGCGACCGACATCTGCATGCTCGCCAGCATCGTGACGGGCGACAGCGTTGCGCCGGCTCCCGCCGTCGTCGCGATCGGCATCGTCCCGCCCTGCGCCTCGCAATTGGTGTACTGCGGCGCGATGGCGATGACCAGGCCGGCGATCACGATCAGGATGGCAAGCACTTTCATCGCGTCCTCCTCAGGATCGTCACTCCACCGTGATCGTGCCCTCGTTCACGCCCATGCTGCACGTGAACGAGTACTTTCCCGGCTTCAAGGTGCCGAGTGCCGCGGTCGCCGTGCCGCTCGCCATGTCGGTCTTGACGCCGAGCTCCGGGAACTCCGGCTCGGCGAGGCAGCCCTCGGCGTTTCCGCTGAACACCACGGTCACGGGGAGACCGGCCTGGACGGTGAAGACGTTGGGTTGGTAGTAGCCCCCCACGAGACCGACGTGCAACACCTGGACGCCGTCCTCCACCACCGCCTCACCGGTGACCTGGGGGTCCGGCGCGCCGTCGCCCCAGCAGCTGGCGCAGATCTGGGGCTCCGCGCTCGGGCTGTTCTGCGCTACCGCGCTGGGGCTGCTCGCGCCGCTCTGGGCCGGCGGAGCGTCGTTGCTCGAGCGCAGCGCCATGGAGCCCAAGACAATCGCCACGAGAGCGCTGGCGACGATGGCCACGAACAGCGCGGCCTCGAAGCCGCGGGATCTCGGTCTGGTCACGCCGACAGGCCTCTGGCGCCGGATCCGCGGCCTACGGCTGCACGGTGAAGTACTTGATCGCCGACTTCGAGACCAGCTTGCCGTTGCGGTACTGGACGGCCTGGACCCCGTGATCGCCCTTCATCGGGATGGTGATGGAGCACGAGTACTTGGTGCCCGGCTGGCCGCCGGGACGCGCGCTGAGCTTGGCCCAGTAGGTGTCCATCACGCCCCAGCCGTCACCGTATTTCATCCAGAGGATGATCTTGACGGTGGCACGGGACTTCGCCGTGGACTTGGGCGAGATGACGCCCGAAGCGGTGAAGGCCTTGTCCTTGTGCGGCGGCCCCGACAGCACCGGCTTGCTCGTGGTGTAGGTCGTCCGGGCGCCGACGCTCGCCGCCGTGCCCGCCAGAAGCAGCACGGCCAGACCGACCATCAGGATGACCTTGGGGTACTTGCTCATGATGTCCCTCCGCATGTCGTTCACTGGACCGCCAGGGTCCCGTGGTGGCACTGCGGTCCCATCCAGCACTGCCACTCGTAGGTACCGGGGGCAAGGCCGTCCGTATGCCACGTGGGCGGGTCGGGGTAGGCCCTCGTCTTCGTGAGGTCACCCGCCGTCGCGGTGAAGTAGATGGTTCTCCAGCACAGCATCCGCACGCCTCTGAAGACGACGTCCAGCGGCGTGCCGGCCGGTACCGCCGTCACCGAGTCCAGGGGGTCCGAATCGAGCGCCACCTGCTGGGGAGGGCCATCGACCACCAGTGTTCCGTAGTGGCAGTCGTCCATCCAGCACTTCCAGTTGTAGCGGCCGGAGCCCAAGCCTGCGGTGTGCCAGACGAGGGGGTCGGCGCTTGTCCGCGCGAAGGCGCGGTCGAGGAACGCGATGCTCCGGTTGCAGCCCATGCCCTCGGCGCTGACGTCGCCGAAATCGACGTCGGCCGGCAGGTACGGCAGGGCATGCGTGTCGGCGTGGGAAGTCTGGTCGATGTCGATATGCTGCGAGACGACCAGGCAGCCGGTGCCCCACTTGGGCATTGCGTCGCGCATCCAGTCGTAGCGGCCGGCGCGCAGACCCGAGGTATGCCAGACCAGCCCGTCGGCGCTGATCTTCTCGAAATCACCCCAGATGAAGTGCGCGGCGCCGTTCTTCGCAGGGTTGTCGGAGTCCCAGTCGGCAGGCGTGCTGAAGACGATGTCGAGCGGCGTGTCCGCGGGGGCGATCGTGTCTCTGAGCGCCGGCGCGATCCACCCGTTGACGTTCGAGTCGATGGTGATCCGCTGGGCGATGGTGAAGGAGGTGAGCTTCGACGTGGCGACGACCTTGCCGCCGCGATACTGCACCGCCTGCACGGCGTACTCGCCCATCGTGGGGATGTTGAGCGTGCGCGAGTACCCGGTCCCCGTCTGGCCGGCCGGCAGCTTCGTGAGCTTGGCGACGGAGACGTCCACGACGTCGTACCCGCCGTTC
>CAIYOD010000079.1 GCA_903927755.1 uncultured Thermoleophilia bacterium
CTACCTCTCGGAGGACTCGCTGCAGGCGGTGCTGGCCAGAGCGGCTGACGCCGACCGGGTCGTGGAGGTGAGCGCGCTACCGGCGGCCTGAAGCAGAGACCATCCCGACGACGGACTTACACCACACATCGGGACTTGACCCCGGTGCAGGAAATCCCTGCAAAAGAGGTGGTAGCGCATACGGGATTCGAACCCGTGTTACCGCCGTGAGAGGGCGGCGTCCTAGGCCCCTAGACGAATGCGCCACGCAAGAACGGGGCTGCCGCTGAAATGGACCAAGACCCACGGCAGCAGCGGCGGATAAGGCTAGCACAAGAGCCGCGGAACGGAAAACCCGCCGCCTGTCCGACCGGCGTGCATATAGGCTTGCGCCGTGAGCGAGGCCGGGCGGACAGCAGAGATGAAGTACAGGCGCGCGGAAGAGGCGGACCTGCCGCGCCTGTTCGATGTGTTCCGGGCGGCGCTCAACGCGTACCTCGTCCCGGCCGGCCAGAAGGGCATTCCCGAAGGGGATGACCAGACCCCGGCCTACCGGCACTTCCTGCGGCACGACGGCCAGCGGCTCTGGGCCGCCGAGGCCGTCGTCGAGGAGCTCGCCGGGGGCGGGGGCGGCTCGCTCGGAGTCACCGGCCGCCAGATCGTCGCCTGGGGGAGCGGGCTGCTGAGAGACGACTGGTGGTTCCTCAGCGGCCTCTTCGTACTTCCGGAGGCGCAGGGTCTCGGAATCGGTGGCAGGCTGTTCGAACTGGCGGCCACGGGCGCGCCGCCGGGAGCGGTGCGCGCCACGGTCACCGACTCGCTGCAGCCCATCTCCAACACCCTGTACGCGCGTCGCGGCCTGCTGCCGCGCGAGGTGCTGGTCGAGATCGGTGGGGAGCCGCGGCCGGGACTGCGGCCGCCGCGGCTCGGGCGCCTCGAGGCCGAGCCGCTCACGACCGCGTCGATCCCGGAGCTGCGCGAGATCGACGCGGCGGCGAGCGGCGTGGACCGGAGCGTGGATCACGAGTACTACCTCACGGTGAGCGGCCGCCGCGGCTGGCTCCTGCGGCGCGGCGGCCGGCCGGCCGCGTACGTGATGCTGTGCAAGGACGGCTGGATCGGGCCGGTCGCCTGCGTCCGTGAGCCCGACATGTACACCGTGACGGCCTATGCCATCGCGGAGCTCGCGGCAATCGGCGCCGGCAAGGTCCGCTCCGGCGTCACCGGCCGCTGCGAGGGCGCCCAACGGGCCCTGTGGGAGGCCGGCCTCGTGTTCGAGAGCACCCCCGGCCTGCTCCTCTCCTCGCGCCCGTTCGGCCGGCTCGACCGCTATCTGGCCGCCAGCTACGGCATGTTCTGAGCGCCGCTCCCGCCGCCGCGCCGCTCCCGCCGCCGCGCCGCTCCCGCCGGACGGGGCTCCGTGATACGGTTCGTTGACCTGCGGAGCCACTTCGGGAGGCACGTGAGCCACGCCGACGAGGTCATCACCGACGTGAACAGACGGCGCGTGATGGTGCGCGCGCACGACGACAGCTTCACGATCGCCTGGGATTACCCCGGGCGCACCCTGCTCGAGGTCCGCATCCTCCGCTCCTCCGAGGGTCCGGCCGAGTCGGCCGACGACGGCCTCGGCCAGGGTCAGGAACTGGTGTACGAGGACGTCACCGGCTCGTTCCGCGACGCGGGCCTGCTCACGGACCGGTCGTACTTCTACACCGTGTTCGCGCGGCATCCGGGCGAGGCGTGGGTTCTCTGGGGGGACTATCCCGTTCCGGCACGCAGCGAGAAGGTCGCGCAGGGGCAGGCGGCGCGATGACCGCCGTCGTGAAGACCCGCGTCCGCCTCGTCCCGTGGCTCCTCCTGGTGATTCTTGCGGCCCTCGTCCTGCTGCCCGCCGCCGCACGCGCCTCCGGCGACGGCGGCGACAAGTCCGGCGCCGACGAGGCGCCGGCGCCGGACTCCGGAGCCGCTGCCGCGGCCGCGGCCGCCGAGGCCGACCCGAGCATCGCCGCCGTGCTGGCGGGCAAGGACGCCGCTGTCGAGTCCGCGGCGTGGGGCGGCACTGAGGCGCAACGGGCCGGCGTCACGCTCGTCTACCGCTGGGACGCGACCGGCTCGACGAGCCTCAACGAGGAGTGGCCGCTGCTGCGCTCGGGCGACGGCACTCCGGCTCCCCCATACGACTCCAGCACCTACCGGATCAGAGCCAGCGAGGTGAGCGCCCTGCGCGTCGACGTCCTCTACGACGGCGCGCGCATCCTGCAGGTGATGCCGGTCGACGGCGAGTCGCAGTTCACCCTCGAGGAGCAGACCTGGGCGCCCTTCAGCTGGTTTCCCGGGCTCACGGAGCGGCCGTGGGTGCTCGCCCCCGTCTTCCTGCTGCTCTTCCTCCTGCTCATCGCGCGCGCCTGGAGGCGATCTCGGGCCTGGAATCGCCGCCTGCCGTCCATGACCCGGCACGATCGCCAGTTCATCGGCCGGGTCGCCGTCCTGCTGTTCCTCCTGGCCGGCTTCGCCTGGCAGTTCTACGAGGGCTGGTACGCGGCCACCGGGCCTTCCGTCGGCACGAGTTCGTCCGCGGCAGGCTCCCTCGCCTCACTGCCCTTGTTGCTCATCCCGCCGGGGCTGTTCGTCGCCGGTCTCATCCTGGAGCTCAGCTCCGCTCCGCGCCGCGGCTCCTGGGGGCTGCTGGCGGTCCTGTCCGCCGCCGCCAGCGCCTACTTCCTCGCGGCGGCGGTCACGGGCGCGACGACCAACCTCAATCTCACCTACTACATCCTTCTCGCCGTGCTGGCTTTGATCTCGGTTCCGCGGGCGTTCTCCTCCGGCAAGATGGGATGGAGCCGCAACACACCCCGGTACAGCTGAGCCGGCTGCGCTCTCCCTCTCTCAGGGAGGGCACAGCGACCCCCCAGCGGTCACCCAGACCCGTTTGTCACACTCTCTTCTCGTACACAGCAGACGAGGAAGAGGTGGGAGATGCGCAGACCGATCGCAGCCGTCGCCGTGGCGGCCCTGATCCTCGCGGCGGTCACCGTCGCCGGGTTCGGGATCGCCGCGTGCGGCAGTTCGTCCGACTCGGCGACGACCACGCAGGCCGCTGACGCCGGCGCCCCCGGCGACGGTCAGGCCCCGGACATGAGCGCGCTGTTCACGCAGGCGCTCGACCCGCTGGTCCAGGACGGCACCATCACGAGAGACCAGGAGAGCGCCGTGATCGACGCGCTCGCCTCCTCGATGCCGGGCCGCGGCGGGGGCCAGGGCGGCCAGATGCCCAGTCCGGGCGCGACGCCCCCGGGCGGCCAGATGCCGAGCGACGGCGCGACGCCTCCGGGCGGTGCGCAAGGCTCGATGCCCGACCCGAGCGAGATGTTCGGGGCAGCGCTCGACACGCTCGTGAGCGACGGGACCATCACCTCGGCCCAGGAGACGGCGATCGCCGAAGCGCTCAGTTCGGCGATGCAGCAGGGCGGCCCCGGCGGTCAGCAGAGCACGACACAGACCGGGACCGCGGGCTCGACCAGCGCCACGAGTACCACTCAGACCTGGTGAGCGCGCCGAGGGCCGGGCGGTGACGAAGTCGCCGCCCGGCCCTCGGCGGCGCCCGGCTTTCCCGCCGCCGGCCGACGCTCACAACGCTCCCGCCGGCTCGGGCGTCGGCCGCGGTCTCTGCGGGGAACTGGGACTTGATGTCTCGGAAGGTATCGGGCTCCAGTCCGCCGCCGGCGATGGCCGGCTGCCCGTCGTCAGCGCTGGATGAGCTCGATCGAGTTGCCGTCCGGGTCGTCGATGAACGCGAGCCGCGGGCCGTCGCCCTCCAGCATGTACGGCATGCGGGTGACCCGTCCCCCGAACAGCTCGAGCACCGGCAACACCGCGTCGATATCCTCGGTCTCGAAGGCGAAGTGGCCGAACCTCTCGCCGCCGGGGTAGCCGTCGTCCTTGCCCCAGTTGTAGACGAGCTCGATGGCGAAGTTGTCGGCCTCCGGGGCCATGAAGACCAGCGTCGCCTTCCCCTTCACGAGCTCACTGCGTTTCTTCTCCGTCAGGCCCAGCTGTTCGTAGAACTTGATCGCTGCTTCGAGGTCTCTGGTCCTGGTCGCGACGTGCACGAACTTCATGTGGTCCTCCTCCGGCGCGCTCCGGTATGCTCGCTTCATGTCCATCAGTGCGTTCAGCGACAAGGTACCCCAGTTTGCGCCCGGCGTCTTCGTGCACCCAGACGCCACGATCGTCGGCGACGTCGTGCTCGAGACCGGCGTCACCGTGTGGCCCCAGGCGGTGCTGCGCGGCGACATCGAACGGATCTCGGTCGCCGCCGAGACGAGCATCCAGGACGGGGTCGTGATCCACACGGAGCCGGGCGCGCCGGTCGTGATCGGCCGCGGCTGCGCCGTCGGCCACGGGGCCATCGTCCACGGCGCCGTGATCGGCGACGGCAGCCTCATCGGCATGCACGCCACGCTGCTCGATGGGGCCGAGATCGGCGAGCAGAGCATCGTCGGCGCCAACGCGCTCGTGCTGGGGCGCCGGGCATACCCCGGCCGCAGCCTGCTCATCGGGACGCCGGCAAAGGTGGTGCGCGAGCTGACCGATGAGGACGTCGAGCGCATCACCTGGGTGCGCGGCCGCTATTTCGCTCGCGGCAAGCTGTACACCGAGCAGGGGCTCGCCGCGGACCTCTCGGCGTTCCGCCGCTAGCCGCGCCGCCCGTCGTCCAACCCCATCCGCGGTGGCCACCGCTTTCTTCGCGTGATGCCTGTGAGGTCGCAGTTGACGAGTGAGCGCTCACTCATGCATACTGTGTGAGCGCTCACTCACATCCATGCGGAGGTCCCAGTGTCCGTCATCAGCACCGACAAGCTCACCCGCCGCTTCGGCGACATCGTGGCGGTGCGTGAGCTCGATCTCGAGATCGCCGGCGGGGGGGTGGTCGGCCTTGTCGGACCCAACGGCTCCGGCAAGTCCACGCTCATCCGTCTGCTCCTGGGCCTGATCAAGCCGACCAGCGGCTCCGCCCGGGTCTTCGATTCGTCTATCTCGCACCCGCGCGCCTACGCCTCGCGGATCGGCGCGCTCATCGAAAGCCCCGCCTTCGTGCCGTCGCTCACGGCGCGCACCAACCTGCGCTCGCTCGCCCGCCTGCGCGGCATCTCGAACGCGCGCGTCGACGAGGTGCTCGAGATCGTTGGGCTACGAGACCGCAGCAAGGAGCCGGCGAAGCGGTTCTCGCTCGGGATGAAGCAGCGGCTCGGCATCGCCGCGGCGCTGCTCCCCGACCCCGAGCTTCTCATCCTCGACGAGCCGACCAATGGTCTCGATCCGGCCGGCGTCTTCGAGATCCGCCTGCTGCTCCGGTCGCTCGGCGATCAGGGGCGCACGGTGGTCGTCTCGTCGCACCTCCTCAGCGAGATCGAGGCGGCCTGCGACACGCTGGCCGTGATCCGCTACGGCGAGCTCCTGTTCTCGGGTCCGCTCGACGAGCTCGTCGGCCGGGCCGGCGAGTGCATCGAGACGGTGCCCGAGTTCCCCGGTGACGTCGGCCGTCTCGGCGAGCTCCTTTCGGCGAAGGGGTGGAAGACCACGGTGCACGACGAGGACGTCCGTGTCAGCGCTCCTGCCTCGCAGGCGGCGGACGTCAACCGTGCGGCCGCCGAGGCCGGCATCACGCTGAGCGCCCTGCGCCCGCACACGGCCAGCCTCGAGGAGGTCTTCCTGCGCATGACCGGCGAGGACTCGGGCGACAACGGCCACCCCACAGTTGCACTCGATCCTCAGAAGCCGGAGGTCCGGTCATGATCCGCCCGATACGCAGCGAGCTGACCCGGCTGCTGAACCCGGCCCTCCTGCTCGGCGGGATGGGTCTGATGGTCTTCTTCGGCCTCCTCTCGACGACCGTGCTCTTCTACACCGTCGGCGGCGGATCGTCCGCGTTGCCCAACACGGGCGGTATCACCCTGGGGGCGCTCGAGGCCTCCGACGGCATGTTCGCCGGCATGCAGAACTTCGTCGGCATGCTGGGCGTGATCACGCTCGTCGTCTGGGCGATGGGCGCGACCACCGACTACTCGAGCGGGCTCATCCGCCTGCTCGTCCAGGCCGAGCCCGGCCGCTGGCGGCTGCTCCTCGGCAAGGTCGTGGCGCTGACCGCGTTCACCTGCGTGTCGATGCTGGTGACGGTCATGGTCGTCATGCCGGCGGCGCCCATCATCGCCGAGATGACCGGCGTCTCCACCGATGCCTGGAACTCCGGCATGGCAGGCTCCGTGGTCTCGGGCTACCTCCACTTGACCCTGTCGGTGCTCCTCTGGGGCGTCGTGGGCCTGTTCGTCGGCATGGTCACGAAGAGCAGCGGTATCGCGATCGGCATCGGGATCGGCTATCTCATGCTGTTCGAGGGCCTTGCCGGGATGCTGCTCGAGAGCGCGGCCAAGTGGCTGCCCGGAGAGGTGTTCGGGGCGATCGCCTCAGGGGGGACCACCGATATGGGCTACGGCACGGCGCTGATTATCGGCGCAGGATATGCTGTGGCGGCGCTCGCGGCCTCCGTCATCATGTCCCGCCGCGACGTCACGGCGTGACACTCTCGCGGGCGCAGAGGAGGGCCGATGAGTAGTGGACCACCGCGCAAGACCGGCACGCGCCAGGCGCTGATCGAGGCGGCTCTGGAAGTCTTCCTGCGGCACGGGTTCGCGCGCGCTACGACGAGGGAGATCGCCCAGACCGCCGGCGTGGCCGAGGGGACGATCTACCGGCACTTCGCGGACAAGTATGCGCTCTTCCACGAGGTGTTCCTGTCGCTCACGGTCGAGGTGGTCGCCGAGCTTGACCGCTTTCGCGAGAGAGCAGGTAAGGGCACGGTCCGTGACAACCTCGAGACCCTGTTCGCGCTGGTCGGCGGCCTCCAGGAGCGGTTGTCGTCGCTCATGGCATCGATGTGGGCGGATCCGGAGCTGGCCAGGAACATCGCCGCCCGCGCACGGGAGTCGGCTCCAGAGGGATTCGTGCCGCCCGGGCCGGTGGCGGCGGTCGCCGAGTACATCCGGGCGGAGCAGGAGCTGGGCCGGATCAGGCCCGACGTCGATGCGACGGAGGCCGCGGCGGTCGTGGTCTCGGTGCCGTTTGCGGCCGGGATGGAACGCGCGCTCAGCACCCATCCGACGGCGACCGGGGAGTTCCCCGTACCCGACGACTTCCCGCCGCCCGCGGGCAGCGCCCTCGACATCCTTGCGCGCGGGCTGGAGCCGAGCGGCTGACCACCAGCCCGCCGCCTGTCGACTGACTCGCGGCGCCGCGGGGTAGCTTGGCGGCATGGCCGCCATCGTCCCGGCAGACACGCTCTTCGCCGCCGACCGCGCCGCGTGGCGCGAGTGGCTCGCGGAGCAGCACGCGCAGCGCACGCAGGTCTGGCTCCTCCTGCACAAGAAGCACGTCGAGGAGCCCAGCGTGAGCTACGACGAGGCCGTCGAGGAGGCCCTGTGCTGGGGCTGGATCGACGGCCTCACCAAACGCTGGGACGAGCGCAGCTACGCCGTGCGCTTCACGCCGCGCAAGCCCGGCAGCGTCTGGAGCGAGAGCAACGTCGCACGCGTCGCGCGGATGATCGAGCAGGGCCGCATGACGCCGGCCGGCATGGCGCTCGTCGACGAGGCGAAGCGCCGCGGGACGTGGGACAACGCGGCGTCCGGCAGGCTCGATGTGACGCCACCCGACCTGGAGGCCGCGCTGGCCGGCGTGCCCGCGGCCGCCGAACGCTGGGAGACGTGGGCGTCGACCCACCGGCGCCAGTACGTCTACTGGGTGCTTGACGCCAAGCGTCCGGAGACGCGGGCGCGGCGCATCGCCGACGTCGTGCGCCGCGCCGCCGCCGGCCTCAAGCCCGGCGAGCGCGGCTGACCTCGGCTGACCCCCGTGTGATCTCGCCGGCCTCAGCGCCGGCGCCGGTTCCACGCCCGCGCCTGACGCCTGCCGACCAGATGCGGGGTACTCACTTCGCGGACCGGCACCACGCAAGACGCGTCCAATGGCACGCATGCGCTCTTGGACGTGCCGTCAGACGTGCCAGTCCGCCGCGACTATCCCTTCGCGCCCCTGCGGCCAGAGAGTTCTGGCAGGCGGCGAGGCGCCCCGGTCGACGGCGCCGTCAGGCTTCGAGGTGCGAGCGCACGGCGAGGACCAGTTCGGGCAGCACCTCGCCGCCCGGGCCGCGGAGAAACAGGTCGCACGTCTGCGAGAGGGCATCCCGCTCCGGGTTCACGTCGATGACCGTCGCGCCGGCCTCCTTGGCGACCATCGGCATGGCCGCGGCGGGGTAGACGACGCCGGACGTGCCGACGATCAGCATGACGTCGCAGCCGGCGCTCAGTCGCTGCGCCGCGTTGAACGCGTCCGGCGGCAGGCCCTCGCCGAACCAGACGACCTCGGGGCGCAGGTAGTCGCCGCACTCGGGGCAGCGCGGCGGCTTCTCCTTCTGCTCGGCGAAGTCGTCCCAGCTGTAGCCGCGATGCCGGCCATCGATGCAGCGGAAGCTGTGCATGCTGCCGTGGAGCTCGATGACCTGGGAGGAGCCGGCCCGCTGGTGCAGGCCGTCGATGTTCTGGGTGATCACGACGACTCTGGGCAGCAGCCGCTCGAGTTCCGCGATGGCGAGGTGGCCGGGATTCGGCTCGGCGTCGGCGGCCACGCCGAACCGGTGCTCGTACCAGCTCCAGACGAACGCCGGGTCCTTGCGGTATGCCTCAGGCGTGGCCAGCTGCATCGGGTCGTACTGCGCCCAGAGGCCGGTCTCGGGCTCGCGGAAGGTCGGGATGCCGGATTCCTTGCTGACGCCGGCGCCCGTGAACACCGCCAGCTTGGCCGACCGGGCCAGGACGCGCGCCGCCGTCTGGAGGACGTCGTCGGGACGGGGATCGTCGAGCCGCTCGCTCACGGGAGCCTCCTCGGACGTGTGCTGCCGGCCGCTTGAGATTGTACGCTAGGCGCGGTAGGCCGGGGCGGCGGTCGGTGCGACTGGCTTCGGCTGTCGAGCGTCTGGATATACGTACTCACCATGAGCGACGACGATCCGAACATCGAGGAGCCGCTGCCGGACGAGGCCGGGGAGCCGGCGGGCGAGGCCGAGCTGCTGGACGAGGCCGGGGAGCCGGCGGACGAAGCCGACCCGGCCGACCCGGCCGGCACGCCGCGCGCGGCGCAGCGGAGCGGCGTCGGCCTGCGCCTGCTCGGCGCCGTGGTCACGCTGCCCTGGCTCGTCCTCTACGGCATCACCGGGGCGTGGGCGGTCACGCGCGCCGCCCGCGCCGTCGCCGACGGGCTGAAGCAACTCGACGCCGGCTACACACGCATCGTCACGCCGGCTGAGCTCCTGTACGTCGGGGCGCTGCTGCTCGCCGCCTTCGGCGTCATGCTCGCCTGCGCCCTGCTCCTGCTCCTGGACCGGCGGTCCGGCATGGTCTGGCTGCCGCTCCTGTTGATTGCGGCCGGGCTCACCGCCGGTTCGGTCTGGGCAGCGGTCAACGGCGGACTGCACCCCGCCCTCTGGGGCCTGTTCTTCTTCGGCCTCGCGTACGTCGCCGTCATCGCCCTCGTGTACGTCCTCAAGGTGACGCGGGCGGAGCGGCGTGCGAGAATCGTCTCGCCATGAGCACCAGTATCTTCGTCGGGCACGCCAAGCCACCGTCCAACACCGTGAGCGGCCAGATGTACACGATCCTCAGTGTCGTGTGCGAGGTCGACATGGACACGGGCGTGATCGTCGCTGCCGAGTTCACCGTGGCGACGGAGCTCGCCAAGCAGTACCTCGACCGGCTCGTCTCGGGACACAACCTGAACACCGACGAGGACGCGATCGTCACGGAGCTCGAGCACTGCTACTTCTCGGGCACGCAGAAGGCGCTCATCCAGTGCTTCCGCGACATGGCGAAGCGCTACCGCGCCCAGGTGGGCGCGAGCCGGCCGGACGCGCCGGCGCAGCCGGCCCCACCGGCCGGCTGACCCCTGCGTTCGCGGTCCTCCCGCGCCGACCGGACGGACCGCGCCTGATCGCCTCCCTTGTCCGCGGCCGTCTGCCCCCGCATCTGGATGCCGACTGATCCTCCGGCGCCGGCCGGATCCGTCGAACGGCAGCCCGCGATGGACCCGGACGAATCACCCCGCTATACTCCTCTGGTACATACCAGCAGCTGCGACGGTCAGCGCGCCGGAGTGGCGACACCATCCGCGGAGGACGAGAATGCCCAGCCTGCTGCCCAACGTCGATCCGGACGGTCTGCTCGAGTACTCGGTCGTCTACACCGACCGGGCCGTCAACCACATGTCGCGGCTTTTCCAGGGCGCCATGAACGACATCTCCTCCATCTTGAAGGAGGCCTACGATGCGTCGGCCGTGGCCGTCGTGCCGGGAAGCGGCACGTTCGCGATGGAGGCCGTCGCCCGCCAGTTCGCCACCGGCAAGCGTTGCCTCGTCATCCGCAACGGGTGGTTCAGCTACCGATGGACGCAGATCTTCGAGGCGGGAGGGATCCCCGCGGAGGCGCTCGTGCTCAAGGCCCGACGTACCGTCGATGAGCACCAGGCCCCGTTCGCGCCGGTGCCGGTCGACGAGGTGGTCGCGACCATCAAGGAATGGCGGCCGGACGTGGTGTTCGCGCCGCACGTGGAGACGGCGTCGGGGATGCTCCTGCCCGACGACTACATCCGCTCGGTGGCCGCCGCCGTGCACGAGAACGGCGGCCTCTTCGTCCTCGACTGCATCGCCTCCGGCGCCCTGTGGGTCGACATGAAGGCGTGCGGCGTGGACGTGCTCGTGAGCGCGCCGCAGAAGGGCTGGTCGGGGTCGCCCTGTTGCGGTCTCGTGATGCTCGGCGACGCCGCCCTTGCGCGCCTCGCCGAGACCTCCAGCACCAGCTTCGCCTGCGACCTCAAGAAGTGGCTCGAGATCATGCAGGCCTACGAGAACGGTGGCCACGCCTATCACGCCACCATGCCGACCGACTCCCTCATCCGCATGCGCGACGTGATGGAGGAGACCAGGGACTACGGCTACGACGCGGTCCGCGCCGAGCAGGTCGAGCTCGGCGCGCGCGTCCGCGCACTGCTGGCCGAGCGTGGTGTCAAGAGCGTCGCCGCCCCGGGCTTCGAGGCGCCGAGCGTGGTCGTCGTCTACACCGACGACGATGGCCTGCGCAGCGGCGCCAAGTTCGTGGCGCAGGGCCTGCAGACCGCTGCGGGCGTGCCGCTGCAGTGCGATGAGCCGGCAGAGTTCGCGACGTTCCGGCTCGGCCTCTTCGGCCTCGACAAGCTGCACGACGTGGACCGCACCGTGAGCTTCCTGGAAGAGGCGCTCGACAAGGTGCTGTGAGGCCGGACCCGACCGGACTCTGACGCGCCGGTCGCGGCGGCGGGGACTGCTCACGGCGCGGGGGGGCGTCGTGCGGGAGGCGTCGTGCGGGAGGCGTCGTGCGGTTGCTCTGTTCAAGGATAGCCTTGGGCTATCCGAGAACGCCCGGAATCCCCGCCGGCCGCCGGCATGGATAGCCGATGGATATCCGCCGTTAGAGGGCCCTTGTGCCACTCACCCCACGCCTCCCCAGCGGCTCGCTCGCTGCCCCGGCGGCGCATGAGCACACGCTCCGGCCGGGCCATTGGCGTTGTGGCCCGCGCGGTCGTTTGCTAGCGTTCACCTGTTCGCGCATTCGCGCGCGGTTCCGGGGGGATCCGCAAGCGACCCGGCGGGCCTTTCCCCGCCGCCGCCCCAAGGAGGGTTACATGACTGACGAGACCGCCAAGGGCCCCGAACCGACCGTCGAGGAGCTCAAGGCCAAGGCTTACAAGCCCATGGAGGACGCAGCGGTCCTCCATCCGTTCTACCGGGGCAAGATCGAGACCACGCTGAAGTGCTGCATCCGTGACTTCCAGGACTTCGGCATCTGGTACACGCCCGGCGTGAGCAAGCCGTGCCTCGACATCCAGGAAGACCCCGAGAAGGTCTACGAGTTCACCAACAAGTGGAACACGGTGGCGGTCGTGAGCGACGGCACCCGCGTGCTCGGCATGGGCGACATCGGCCCCAAGGCCGGCATGCCGGTCATGGAGGGCAAGAGCCTCCTGTACAAGTACCTCGGCGGCGTGGACGGCTTCCCGCTCATGGTCGACACCAAGGACCCGGACAAGCTGATCGAGTTCGTCAAGCTCGTGCAGCCGGGGCTGGGCGGCGTGAACCTCGAGGACATCGCCCAGCCCAAGTGCTTCCGCATCCTCGACACCCTGCGCGAGGAGTGCGAGATCCCCGTGTGGCACGACGACCAGCAGGGGACGGCGTGCGTGACGCTGGCCGGCCTCATCAACGCCCTCAAGGTGGTCGGCCGGCGCATCGACGACGTGGAGATCGCCTTCATCGGCTCCGGCGCCGCCAACGTCGCCATCAGCCGCCTCATCTTCTCCTACGGCGCCGACCCCGAGAAGTGCCGCATCGTCGACAGCAAGGGCATCCTGCACAAGGGCCGCTCGGACGTCGAGGCCGTCAAGGACCAGTGGGTCGACAAGTGGAAGTACTGCAACATCACCAACGCCGAGCAGCGCACCGGCAGCATCGAGGACGCGCTCAAGGGCGCCCACGTGTGCATCGCGCTCAGCAAGCAGGGCCCGGACACCATCGACAAGGAATGGATCAGGGGGATGGCCCACGACCCGGTCGTCTTCCTCTGCGCCAACCCCATCCCCGAGATGTGGCCATGGGACGCCAAGGAGGCCGGCGCCGCTGTGGTCGCCACCGGCCGCTCTGACTTCCCCAACCAGGTCAACAACTCGGTCGGCTTCCCCGGCATCTTCCGCGGGACGCTCGACGTGCGCGCCAAGACGATCACCGACGAGATGTGCATCGCCGCGGCCGAGGAGCTCGCCAAGGTCGCCGAGGACAAGGGCCTGTCCGCCGACTACATCATGCCGACCATGGACGACTGGGAGGTGTTCCCGCGTGAGGCCGCTGCCGTCGCCATGAAGGCGATCGAGCAGGGCATCGCGCTGCGCACCGACCTGACGTTCGAGCAGGAGGTCGCCGAGGCGACGGCGATCATCTCCCGGGCCCGCGGCATGGTGCAGGACCAGATGGCCATCGGGTACATCCCGATGCCCGAGGGCAGCAAGGCTCCGGCGCCGACCAAGGCGGCCGCGAAGGCGGTCGCGCGCGGCGCCGGCGACTACGCCGGCGGGATGGCCGACAAGGCCTTCGACGCGCTCGGCCCGGCCGCCGACAAGATCAGCGCGGCGACCGCGGCGGCCATCGACAAGGCCACCGACGCGATCAAGAAGGCCACGGCCGGCATGAAGAAGGACGACGGCGTCACCGACGCCGAGATCGTCGACGAAGAGCCTCCGGCCTGGACGCCTCCGGCCGCCGAGCCCGAGCCTCCGGCCGGCGACAAGAAGGACGAGTAGCAGAGCGGGCGGGGCGGCTCTTCCGGCCGCCCCGCCCGAGGCTACGCCTCATGAAGCAGTGTCCCGCCTGTCACGCCGAGTTGTCCGACGAGGCCGTCGCCTGTCCGAACTGCGGCGGCAGCTACCGGCCCGATGGCCGCTTCGTGACGCCTTGGGACGCTGAGATGGACCGCCTCGCCGCGGAACGCGAGCGGAAGCTCGACGGCGCGGAGGCGTTCGGACGACTCGGCAGGCCGCACACCACACTCTTCCTCGAGAGCAAGTCCGGAGGGTGTCTCCCGACGGCACTCGCCCTCATCACGATCACGACGGCGCTCGTTCTCTGGTGAGCCGGCGCCTCGGAGAGGAGTCAGATGACTGAGATCCGCGAGCTCGACGTCGCGGCCGTCACGGAGGCCGTGAAAGGACTCTGCATCACCGCCAACTACGATCTGCCGGTGGACGTGTACGACGCGCTGAGGGCCGCGCAGGAGGCCGAAGAGTCGCCGGTGGGCCGCGAGGTGCTGGCGCAGCTCGTCGAGAACGCCGACATCGCGGCCGCCGACAGGGTGCCGATCTGCCAGGACACCGGGTTCGCGGTGATCTTCGCTGAGGTGGGGCAGGACGTGCACCTCACCGGCGGCGAGTTCGAGGAGGCCGTGCACGAGGGCGTGCGGCAGGGCTACGGCGACGGCTACCTGCGCAAGTCCGTCGCCGAAGAGCCGGGTCACGCCCGGCGCAACACCAAGGACAACACGCCGGCCATCATCCACACCAGCATCGTCCCGGGCGACCGGGTCTGCCTCACGATGATGGCCAAGGGCGGCGGCGCCGAGAACATGAGCTCGCTCAACATGCTCAAGCCGGCGCAGGGATGGGCCGGCATGGTGGACGCGGTGGTCGAGACCGTCAGCCGCGCCGGCTCCAACCCGTGCCCGCCGGTGATCATCGGCGTCGGCATCGGCGGGACCATCGAGAAGGTCACGCTGCTCGCCAAGAAGGCGCTGCTCCGCGACGTCGGCAGCACGCACCCCGACCCGCGCATCGCGGCGATGGAGGACGAGCTGCTCGAGAAGATCAACGCGCTCGGCATCGGCCCGCAGGGCCTCGGCGGCCGCACCACGGCCCTCGACGTCTTCATCGAGGAGATGCCGTGTCACATCGCCAGCATGCCGATGGCCGTCAACGTCCAGTGCCACGCCCAGCGGCACAAGACCGTCACGCTCTGAGGGAGGGGATCATGGCTGCGAAGAAGATCACGACCCCCCTCACGGACGAGGTCGTCAAGGACCTGCGCGCCGGTGACGCCGTGGAGATCACCGGCGTCGTCTACCAGGCGCGCGACGCGGCCCACAAGCGGCTGGTCGCGCTCATCGAGGCCGGCGAGGAGCTGCCATTCGATCTCGCCGGCGCCGTCGTCTACTACATGGGGCCGAGCCCGGCCAAGCCCGGCAACGCCATCGGCTCCGCCGGCCCCACGACCGCCGGCAGGATGGACGCCTACGCGCCGCTGCTGATGCGGCACGGCCTCAAGGGCATGATCGGCAAGGGGCTGCGCACAGCCGAGGTCAAGCAGGCCATGCAGGACGAGGGCGCCGTCTACTTCGCCGCGACCGGCGGCGCCGGCGCCCTGCTCGCCAAGCGCATCGTCGGCAACGAGGTCATCGCCTACCCCGAGCTCGGCGCCGAGGCGATCGCGCGCCTCGAGGTCGTGGATTTCCCGGCAATCGTCGTCATGGACTGCCACGGCGGCGACCTGTACGCGGAGGGCCGCGCGGAGTACGCCCGCGAGGTCTGAGGCGCCGCTTCCGCTCCGGGACCGTGCGGCACTCGCGGCCGCGGCGGGGTGTCGAAGGATCATCGTCACCCCACCGCGGCCTTCGTCATCCTGTCGCCGGAGCGCTCGGAGGGTCAGACTCACCCAATGACTCGTTCCTCCTTTGAACCTCGTGACGCCGGCCCGGCCCGATCCCCTGGCTCACCCCAGTGTGTTGCAGAATGCAACCACGCCGGGTACGTTGAGAGGGAAGGGAGGTCCGGAATGGCCACACTCCACGTGCGCAACGTGCCGGACGAGCTGTACGAGAGGCTCAAGGCGCTGGCTGGGGAGGATCACAGATCGCTCTCGTCCGAGGTCGTCTGGCTCCTCGGAGAGGCAGCGGTAGCCGGCTCACGACGACGGCGTATGAGGACGGCGCTCGATGCCCTCCATCAGATCGCGCTCGAGAACGGGCCCCAACCCGCAGGGACGGCTGCACGGCTGATTCGAGAGGTCAGAGACGAGGAGTCGTGAGGAGTGCCAGAGGCGTCGTCGTCGATGCCAGCGTGGCGCTGGCGGCCGTCCTGCTTGAGCCACTGCACTCACAGGCTCTGGCGGTCCTGGAAAAGTCGGCTGCGCCCGGATCAAGGGGTCTCTGCCCGGACGTGTTCGACACGGAGTGCGCGGCAGGGATCGTCAAGGCCGTCCGCCAGGGACGCCTTGACACGGGCCTCATCGAGCGCACCTGGTCGAGCGTTGCCGGCCTACCCTTGGATCGACATCCCGCTACGGAGATCGGCGCCGATGCGCTGCAAGTCGCGCTCGATCACGGCATCTCGGCCTACGATGCCATGTACGTGGCGCTGTCTCTGTCGACGGGTCTGCCTCTGGTGACGGCTGACAACCGGCTTGTGCGGATGCTCTCCGGCACGGGCTGTGAGCTCATTCCTCTGGATGAGATCACCGTGACGTGATTCCGCCTCCGGAATGATCAAGCGCCTCGAAAAGTCTCCTGCCGCAGCCAGTCCCTGACCATCTCGGCGAGGACGCCGAAGGTGGTGTCGAGGTCGACGGCATCCGGGTCTGTCGCGATCTGCAGCGACAGCCCGTCGATGGTCGCCACGATGAGGCTGGCCAAGGCGTGGCGGCGCTTGATGGCCGCAGGATCGGGCGCCACTCCGGCTGCAGTCGCCTCAGCCCCGAGCCCCCTGCGCTCGAGCCAGTCGCGGCGCGCCAGGTCGTAGTCGTAGGCGAACTTTTCGCGCAGGATCGGGTCGCGGACGCCGTGGGCGAGCGCCTCGGTGAGGCCGACGCCGCTGTCGGCCGTGGAGATCAGGCGGCCGAGGCCGCGCACGCAGGCCTCGAGGCGCGCGGCCGGGGGCTCGATGTCCTTGACCTCCGCCACGAGCTTCTCCCACTCCTCGGCCTCCAGGCGGCTGAAGATGGCGTGCAGCAGGCCTGCCTTGCTGACGAAGAGGCGCCGGATGGTCGGCGGGCTGACGTTGGCCTCTTGCGCGACGCGTTCGATGGTCACGGCCTCGTAGCCGTCCTCGACGAGCACGCGTCGGCCGGCCTCGACGACGTGGATCGCCGTGGGCGAGAGGCCGTCGATCCACTCGTCCAGCGGGCCCTGCGGGTCGGCGCCGGCGCGGGGACGGCCGCGGCGCTTCGGGCTGTCGGGGGCGGCCGTCATGCGCGGCTGGGGCGGCCGGCCGCGGCGCCGCCGCTCGCGGCGGTCGTCGAATTCATGTTCTTGACAGATGTGCTGTGGCCCATACGGTGCCGATTGTACTGCCCGGCGGTGCGCCGCGGGGGCTCCGTGCACCGCCTGTCGACAGGGGGAGAAGATGAGATCGATCGCCATCCGTCCGAGGCCGCGGCTCCTGCTGCCGGTCATCGCGACGCTGCTGCTCTGCGGCCTCGCCACCGGCGTCGCGAGCGCCTACGGCTCCGACGCCGCGTCCCCGGCTGCCTCGCCGGCGGCCGGCAAGACCACGCTGCACGTCGGCTGGACCGCCGAGCCGGACAACCTCAACCCGATGATCGGGTACGAGACGTCCGCCCTCGAGATCTTCCACCTCAACTACGACTACCTGGTGGGGTTCAAGGCGAGCGACCTGCAGCCGGCGCCGGAGCTAGCGACCAGCTGGACGCACTCGCCGGACGGCAAGGTCTGGACCTTCACGCTCCGCGAGGGCGTCAAGTGGCAGGACGGCGAGTCGTTCACCGCCGACGATGTGGTGTTCACCTTCCGGACCATCATCGAGGACGAAGTCGCCAACTACATCGGCTACACCGAGTTCATCGAGACGGTGAAGGCGCTCGACCCGCAGACGGTCGAGTTCACTTGCAGCAAGGCCAAGACGAACATGCTCGGGATGCCGATCCCCATCCTGCCCGAGCACATCTGGAGCAAGCTGACCGCCGCGCAGATCACCAACACGTACCCCAATGACCCACCCATGATCGGCACCGGCCCCTTCCAGGTGGTCGAGTGGAAGCGCGGCGAGTACGTGCGCGCCGTGGCCAACAAGGACTACTGGCGCGGCGCGCCCAAGGTCGATGAGGTCATCTGGGGCCTGTACAAGAACCAGGACACGATGGCCGCCGACCTCAAGTCCGGCGCCCTCCAGGTCGCCTGGGACATCCCCCAGGCGCAGTACGAGCCGCTGAATGCCGACCAGAACCTGGCGGCGGTCGGCGGCGTTCTCAACGGCTTCAACCACATGGGCTTCAACTGCTACGCGGGCAAGGCCTCGCTGGGGAACCCGGTGCTCAAGGACGCCGCCTTCCGCCGCGCGCTCAACTGGGCGATCGACAAGCAGAAGGTGGTCGACATCGGGTACTTCGGGCACGCGGAGCCCGCGACGACGATCATCCGCGCCGACTACTACAAGCCCCCGCTCGACTTCCACTGGCAGCCGGCCGAGGGCGAGGTGTACACCTTCGATCCCGCCAGGGCCGGCTCCGAGCTCGACGCCGCCGGCTACAAAGACGCCGACGGCGACGGCGTCCGGCAGGACAAGGCCGGCAAGCCGATCGAGCTGCGCCTGTTCGCGCGCTCCCAGTCGGCCACCGACCAGCGCGTCGGCAAGCTCATCGCCGGCTGGTTCGAGGCGATCGGCCTCAAGATCGACTACCAGGTCATCGACGAAGGTGCGATGAGCGACAAGATCTACAACTACAAGGGCGACACGTTCGCGCCCGATTACGACATGTTCCTCTGGTACTGGTACAGCGACCCCGATCCCAACTTCATCCTCTCCGTGCTGACGGAGGCGCAGATCGGCTCGTGGAGCGATACGCAGTGGAGTGACCCGGAGTACGACAAGCTCTACGCGCAGCAGCAGACGACCCTCGACCAGGAGGCGCGCAAGCAGCTCATCTGGACGATGCAGCAGATCGCGTACGACCAGAGCCCGTACATCACGTTGACCTACCCCGAGTGGCTCGAGTCCTACAACGACGGGCAGTGGAGCGGCTGGGTCAAGACGCCGTCGGGCGACGGCCCCGTGATCTACACGCAGTACAACATCGACAGCTACCTGTTCGCCGAGCCGAAGTCGGCCGTCGCCGAGACGACGAGCGGCGGCGGGTCGACCGGCGTGATCGTCGCGGTCGTCGCCGCCGTGGTGGTGGTCGCGATCGTGACGCTCGTGGTCGTCCGCCGGCGCAAGCGCGCCGTCGAGGAATGAGGATGGTGACGCGATGAGGACGCTGGACTGGCAGGAGATCGACGACATCCTGCTCGGAGCCACCGCGCTGGGCTGTGGCGGCGGTGGCGACTACGAAGAGGGCCGCGCGCTCATGCGGCGCGCCTACGACGGGGGGCGCGCCGTGCGCCTCGCCGCCCCGGACGAGCTCGCCGACGACGCCCTCTTGTGCTGCCCCTACGGCGTGGGCGGACTCACGGAGGGCGAGGAGTCGGTGTACGAAGGGCTCGAGCGCACCGCCGAGTATCCGGGCGTGCTCGCCGTCCGCGCGCTCGCCGAGCACCTCGGCGTCGAGTTCGGGGCGCTGATCACCGGTGAGCTCGGCGGCTGGAGCGTCGCCGATGCGTTCTACCCCGCGGCGATGCTCGATCTGCCGATCGTGGACGCGGACCCGGTGGGGCGCGCCGTCCCCGAGATAGAGCACTCCCTGTTCAAGGTCCACGGCCTGCCGATCGCGCCGCAGGCCGTGGTCAACGAGATCGGCGACACGGTCATCGTGAAGCGGGTCGCCGGTGACGCGCGCTCGGAGGCGCTGGTGCGCGCGCTTGCCGTCGCCAGCCGCAATCTCGTCTGGGTGGCCGACCACGCCCTGACATGGGGCGAGATCAGGCCGGCCGTCATCCCCGGCGCCGTCGGCCTCGCGCAGCGCGTGGGCGAGGCGCTTCGGCTCGCGCAGGCGGGCGGCGGGGATGTGGCCGCGGCGGTCGCGGCCGCCTCCGGCGGCCGCGTCGTCTTCCGCGGCCGCGTCGTCTCCTTCACCTGGGAGGAGCGCGACGGCTTCACGTGGGGAGAGCTGGAGCTGGCCGGCGAGGCGGCGGACGCCGGCTCCTCCTACCGCATCTGGTCCAAGAACGAGAACCTGCTGGCCTGGCGCGACGGGGCCCCCGACGTGACCGCACCCGACCTCATCTGCTGCCTGTCGGCCGAGACCGGCGACCCCATCACCAATCCCCACTCCGAGGCCGGCATGACCGTCGACGTCGTCGGCGTGCCGGCCGCGCCGCAGTGGCGGACGGCCGCGGGGATCGCGACGCTCGGCCCGCGGCACTTCGGGTTCGACCTCGACTTCTCGCCGCTCGAGGAGCGCCACCCCGGACGCTGAGACCGCGGCGGGTGCGCGTGAGCCGGGCCCGCCTGACGGCGGCCCGGCCCGCGCGCCGGGCGTCGTTCCCGCCGGTCCCAGCGGGCGCACGCCGACGGCCTCCCCTCCCGCCGGGTACAATCGAGCGATGGAGGAAGCGTCGTGACCGCTTGGGTCTTGGCCATCGGGCGGATGCTTGGGCTGGGGTCCATCGCCGGCATCCGGCCGTCACTGACGCTCGCCGTCATCGGGGTGGTCGGCTACTTCGACTGGGGCATCGAGACCAACTCGACCTTTTCCTGGCTGCACCACTGGCTGGCCATCGGCATCTTCGTCGTGCTCGCCATCCTGGAGTCGACGTTCGACAAGATCTCCAAGCTCGACCGCCTGCAGGACCGGCTCATCATGCCGTACCGGCTGGTCATCGGAGCCATCGCCGGCGCCGCGACCGTCCCGTTCGGCTGGAAGGGCGTCGTCATCGGGGCGGCGGTCGGCGCCGGCGCCGCCTGGTTCTCCCAGTACACCAAGCACCTCAGCCGGCCCAAGAGCGTGCCCAGTGAGGCTGTGGTCGCTCTGATCAGCGCCGCCGAGGACCTCGGGGCGTTCCTCGGCAGCGTGCTCGTGCTCGCGGTGCCGTACGTCGGGTACGCCTACGTCGGCGTCACCGGGTTCATCTACTGGCGCGTGCGCGACCGGCGGCGGTCGAGGTACAAGAAGATGCGGCGGACCGCCGCCCGCGCCTCGGAGGCGGAGGCCCGGCGGCTGAAGAAGCTGGGGGCCGCGCCGGAGGAGAAGGCGCCGCCGGCCTCCGGCTCTTCCGGCGCCGACGGCGGAGACGCCGATGGTCGCTGACGCCGCCGATCAGGGGGTCCGCAGGCTGCGCATGGTCGAGGAGCAACTGGCCGGGCGCGGGCTGCGCGATGAGGACGTGCTCGCCGCCATGCGCTCCGTGCCGCGCGACCTGTTCGTGCCGGGCAGCGCGGAGGTCGACGCCTACGCCGACACCCCTCTACCCATCGGTCTCGGCCAGACGATCTCGCAGCCGTACATGGTGGCGCTCATGACCTCGCTGCTCAAGGTGGACGTACGTTCCCGCGTGCTGGAGGTCGGCTCCGGCAGCGGCTACCAGACGGCGGTGCTCGCGGAGGTGGCGGGTGAGGTGTTCGCGATCGAGCGGCTCGCGCCGCTCGCGGAGCGCGCCCGCGCGACGCTGGCGCGCCTCGGCTACCCCAACGTCCGGCTTGCCATCGGCGACGGCGCCAGGGGCTGGCACGAGCAGGCGCCGTTCAGCGGGATCCTGGTGGCCGCCGCCGCCGACGAGGTCCCGCCGGAGCTTCTCGGCCAGCTGGCCGACGGGGGCCGGCTCGTGGTGCCCGTCGGCCGCGGCCGCCACGAGCAGGTGCTCACCATCGTCGAGCGCGTCGGCGAGGCGTTTCACGAATCCCACGACACGCGCTGTCGCTTCGTGCCGCTGGTGCGCGACGCGAGTCCGGACGAGCGGCGAAAGGCGGCGATGCGCGGCAGCAGCGCCGCTGAGGACTGGTCGCCGCCCGGCGGCGAGGACGCTCGCGGCGACAGTGCATACCCCGGGGAGGTGGCCGGCATGAAGTCGGTGGACGTCCGGGTCAGCGGCGCCGTGCAGGGTGTGTACTATCGGGCGAGCGCCCGCCGCGAGGGGGCGCTGCGCGGCCTGCGCGGCTGGGTGCGCAACCAGAGTGACGGCTCCGTGGCCCTGCGCCTGCAAGGCGACGCCGGCGCCGTTGACTCCATGCTCGACTGGTGCCGCGTGGGGCCGCCGTCGGCGCGGGTGTCGAGGCTCACGGTGGCCGATGCTCCTGCCGATGAGACCCTGCACGACTTCGAGGTGAGGTAGATGCCACAAGAGAACGAGACGCACGTCCGCCCGCCGGTCACTCTGGAGGACCTGCGCCGCGACCGCGAGGTCGAGGTCTTCGTCCGCAAGGCGGACGAGAACCTGGGCGTGCTCGGCTACACCGAGCACGGGCCGCGGCACTGCGGCATCGTGGCCGGCACCGCCAAGAACGTCCTGCTGCAACTCGGCTTCCCGCCGCGCACGGCCGAGCTGGCCGCCATGGCCGGCTACCTGCACGATGTCGGCAACGGCATCAACAGGCTGGACCACGGCATCGCCTCGGCGCTCCTCAGCCAGCACATGCTGGAGCGCCTCGGCATGGGTCCGGACGAGTACGCCGAGGTCATGTGCGCCATCGGCAACCACGAGGAGGAGTACGGGCAGGCGGTGAGTGCTCTGGCCGCGGCCGTCATCCTCGGAGACAAGAGCGACGTGCACCGCAGCCGGGTGCGGGTGATCGACCCGGAGACCGACGACATCCACGACCGCGTGAACATGGCGACCACGCGGTCGTTCCTCGCGGTCGACGCCGAGGAGCACACGATCACCCTCGAGCTGGAGATCGACACGGCCATCATCCAGGTGATGCAGTACTTCGAGATCTTCCTCGACAGGATGGTGATGTGCCGGCGGGCGGCGGAGTTCCTCGGCTGCCGGTTCGGCATCGTGATCAACGGCACGCGCCTGCTGTAGGCGGGCCGATGGGCCGACAGGCGGCCGTGTGCTATACCTGAGACAACGTGAGCGACCGGAGGTGGACGGTGGGAGCAGCCAAAGCACGGGCGACCAGGACGAAGCGCGGCGGGTTCATCTTCGGCGCGCTGGCCGGCATGGTGGCCGGCCTGCTGCTGGCGCCGAAGAGCGGCCGCGAGACGCGTGAGCAGCTCTTCGGCCAGGCCGGGATCGGCGGCCAGGTGGACCGCATCAAGGGAGCGATCGGCGCCGGCAAGGATTCCGCCGCCGACCAGAACGAGGCGCTGCGGCGCAAGATCGAGGAGACGCGCGAGCGCCTGCGCAACCAGATGGACGTCGGCGGCAACGGCGTCGGCGGCGAGGACGCCTACGGCGGCCCCGCCGGCACGGCACCCGGCGACGAGAGCTGAGCGGGCTCGCGCGCACAGGGCTCGGGGCGGCGGCGGCCTGCGGTACCGCCGCCCTCGGTCTCGCCTATCTGCTGCACGAGGCGCAGTGGGTGCGCCGCGTGGACCGGCGCCTGCCGGCGCCGGACGTGGACGCGGCGCTCGACGGCCTCACCGTCGTGCAGCTCTCCGACTTCCACGCGGGGTTCACGCCGAGCTTCAACCTGCGCGCCGCGCGCAAGGCCGTGGACCTGGCGCTGGCCGCGGAGCCGGACCTCGTCGTCATCACCGGCGACTTCGCCGGAGGCACGGCCGGGATCGGGGAGCTGCGGCGCCAGCTGTTGCGTCTGGCGCCGCCGCTCGGCGTCGTCGGCGTCTTCGGCAACCACGACCACGGCGACAGCAAGGCCCCGTTCGTGCAGGCGACGGACCCGCGCTTCGTCC
>CAIYOD010000080.1 GCA_903927755.1 uncultured Thermoleophilia bacterium
ATCCCCCCTGAAGATTCTGCTCCCGGCCCCCCGCTTCGACGTACGGGGCCGCTCGAGATCGTCTACCTTCGCCTGCCCCTGTGCCGCTTGTTGGTGACCGTATCCTTGCTATAGTAGCCGTCCTTGGCGAGGCTGATGCGTCACGCGGGGGCGCGAGTGCCGAACGACAGAGCTAGACAGGTGGCAATCGAGGCGAAGCACATCAGACCCCGCTTCGACAACGTCAGCTTGCGGCCAGACGTGCGCGCCGCGTTTGCGGCCGCGTTCGACCGCAAGCTCACCGTCGTGTGTGCGCCTGCGGGCTACGGCAAGACCACGGTGACGGCCGCCGCTCTCGAGCAAGGCGGACGGTCGGCGGTCTGGTACAAGCTCGACGTCCTCGATCACGACCCGCTCGCCTTCCTCGCGGCCATGACCCGCGCCGTGCGCAGACTGCATCCCGGGTTCGGCACGGCACTCTTGCGCGAACTCGAGTCCGGCCCCGTGCTCGACATCGCACCCCAGGTGCTCGCCGCTCAGTTCTGCTCGGAGTGCGACCGGCTTCTCAAGACTCACGGTCACCTGGTCCTCGACGACTACCACGAGACCATGGATGCCTCGGGCATGAACGGCGTGCTCGGCTATCTGCTCGAGAACTGCCCAGAGACGGTCCACTTCGTGGTCCTGACCAGATACGAGCCCGTCTTCCGCCTCGAGAAGCTGCGACTCGGCGGCGAGGTCGCCCGCATCGCGCGCGACCTCCTCGTGTTCGACGCGACCCAGGCCGCGGACGTGCTGTGCCAGCGGTCCGGGCGACAGCACGACGAGGACTTCGTGAGCAGGCTGCTGACGCTCACCGAGGGTTGGCCGGCGAGCGTCGTCCTGGCAGGCATGGCCCTCGAGTGGATCGACCCCGCGTCCCTCGAGGACGCGCTCGCCGATCCACGCCTGCGAATGGACGTATTCTCGTATCTGGCCGAGCAGGTGTTTCAGCGGCAGACCGATTCGGTCCAAGCGTTTCTCCTGCGCACCTGCTGTCTCGAGGCTGTGTCGGCGGAACTCGCAGAACGCCTCACCGGCTCGGGATCCGCCTCGCGCCAGCTTCACTTCCTCGCGCGCAATCAAGTGTTCACGTTCGATGCCGGTCGCAGAGGCACCTACCGGTACCACAACCTCCTGCGCGACTACCTCAGGCAGCGTTTCGTGCAGGACGAGGGCGAACACGCCTTTCGCACTCTGCAGCTCGAGACTGCCGCGGCTCTCGAGGTCTATGGCGACCGACCCGGCGCGATCGAGCTCCTTCTGGGTGCCAACGAGCTCGATCTGGCCCTCGACGTGGTCGCCCGCGGCGGCGAGCCTGAGCTGGAGCGCCGTCCGTCAGAACAACTGCGAATCTGGGTGAGCAGAATCTCGTACGCGCTCGAAATGGAGCGGCCGTGGGCCATGGTCGTCGCCGGAGTGCTCGATACGCGCGAAAGCCGCTTCGCAGCCGCGCTCGCCGAGCTGCGCGCGGCCACCGCGGCACTCGAGGAGGCGGGTGATCTCGACGGTCTCTATCAGGCGCTGTCGATCACCGAATGGGCGGAGTTCTGGTCCGGCGACTGCGCCGCCAGCATCGCCACCTGCTATCGTGCTCTTGACCACGCCGCAAGCGATGCCCAGCGGCTCCACACTCTTCTCAGTCTCTTGTCGGCGGCGCTGGACATGCGCCGCTGGGACACCGTGGCCTCGGCGTCATCCAGGGCCGAGGAGTTCCTGCCCCGGGCGAGGCCCGAAGAGGCGGCCAGGGCACAGGCACTCCGCGCTCACGCTGCCTTCTATCGGGGAGACATGCGCGCCGCGCGCATGCTCATCCGGGGTTGCCCCGATCGGATGCAGACTATCGCTCAACGTGCCGCCTCTCTCAACACACACGGCATGATTAGCATCGCGCTCGGCGAGTACGCGTCGGCGGCACGGCATCTCGAGGAGGCGGCAACCACGGCCGAGGCTTTTGGCCACGCGCCGACCTCGTACATGATCGAGGACAACATAGCCTTCCTGGAGGCGTCAATCGGGCTCAACTCGGCCCTACCGCGCCTGCGCCTTCTCCGCGAGCGTGCCCATGAGCTAGACCCGTGTGTGCTGTGTTTCGTCCTGACTCATGAGGGCACTGTGCTACGTCGTTCTGGAGACCCGCGTCAGGGACTGGAGCCAGCAGCAGAGGCAGTTGAGGCCATGCCGCCAGAACGCGACCCCTACCTAGCCTTCAATGCGCGGGTCAATCTCGCACTGACTCAAGGCCTTCTCGGAATCGATCAGCAGGCGTTGCTCCGGCGCTTGTCTTCCGACGCGGCGGGGGCCGGGGTAGCGTTCGTCCAGCTGAAGGCGACCATGTTCGCAGCAATCCTGACCGACGCCGAAGGCGGGCACACAGAGGCGGTCGCATTGCTCGAGGACTGTCTCCCGAAACAGCTCGAACTGGGTCACATCAACCTTGTCGCGCAAGAACTTTGCCCTCGTCCCGAACTGGCCAGCCGGGTCCTGCGACGACACCGTAGCAACGGACTTGGTCCGGCGTTGCTCGAGGCGCTCAGCCACCATTGGCTGTTCACGCAGACTGCGACCACCTTGAGGGATCTCGGGACCTCTCAGGTGGCGACGTGGATCGACCACCTCGACGCTCGGCGACCCGCGCCACCAGCAGGCAAACGAGGCGCGCGCCGGACGCGCCCAGCCTCTCGGGCGGCGCAGAGGCCAGGCGAGCCGCTCCTGGACGAGCTCACGTCGCGGGAGCGCGAGGTACTCGAACTGATGGCCCTGGATCGGTCGAACGATGAGATCGCGGCCGAGCTGTTCATCGCCGTTTCGACCGTGAAGACTCACGTCAACCACATCCTCCGGAAGCTGGGACAGACCACCCGGATAGGCGCCGTCCTCGTGTACCAGCGACTGCTCCACCTCCACCCACCGGCATGACGGGAAATCCACCCTGGGTATGATTCCACCCGGACTCCTCGCGACTAGCCTTCGTGCACAGTGCCAGCACGAGCGAAGGGGAGCGCCATGGAGTCATCAGTCTCTGTCACCTACGTCGAGTCCGCCGCCATGAGCCAGCGCAAGAAGACAGTCATCGACATCCTGCGCGATAGTGATGACTTCGTCTCCGGCGAAGCGATCAGCGACGTGCTCGGCATCTCGCGCAACGCGGTGCACAAGCACGTGAAGTCGCTGCGCAAGCGCGGCTACCGCATCGTCGGTGTCTCCCGTCGCGGCTACCGCCTGGAGGATGAGCCCTCTCGCCTCTCCATGGGGCACGTCACCCAGCGCACTGAGAACACCATGTTCGGGCACTCGTTCCGGTACCACGACGAGATCGAGTCCACGAATCTGGAGGCGAAGTCACTGGCCATGAAGGGCGCGCCCGAGGGTACGGTGGTCGTCGCCGAGGCGCAGAGCGCCGGCCGCGGCCGCCTCGGCCGACGCTGGACTTCGCCGGCGGGCAAAGGGCTTCTCTTCTCCGTCATCCTGCGCCCGTCCCTACCCATGAGCGAGGCGCACTTGCTGACGATCGTGGCCGCCACCGCCGCCGCCGACGCCATCGAGAAGCACGTCCCGGCTCGTGTGGCCATCAAGTGGCCCAACGATCTGTTCATCGGCGACCGCAAGGTCGGCGGGATCCTCATGGAGGTTTCGGGTGAGCAGGACGAGGTCGACTGGATCGTCCTGGGGATCGGACTGAACGTGAACACGGAGTTCAGCGAGCTCCCTGTCGCCCTGCGGCGCACGGCCACGTCGCTCAAGATGGTGGGTGGCGAACTGGTGGACCGGAGCGACGTCCTGGCCAGCCTGCTCCTGAGCCTCGAGGTGAACTATCACGCGGCGCTCCGCGGCGGGTTCGAGAAGGCGCTCACCGCATTCCGTGAGCGTGACTATCTCCTCTCGCGGACGATCAGCGTGGAGACGCGGCAGGGTCCGGTGATCGGCGCGGCCGCCGGCATCGACGATCGCGGCGCTCTGCTCGTCGAGCTGCCGCATCGCAGAGTGCGCAGCTTCCACTCCGGTGACGTGAGCGTGCGCCACTGAGCGACGAGGGCGCCCCCCGGGCGGATTGACCGCCGCCCGGGGGGCCGTTACATTGTCACCTCTTCGTTCTGACAAAGGGTTGACGATTTGTCGCGTCTCACCACCAGAGAGCTCGCCACGGCCGCCCTCTTCACGGCGGTGCTCGCGGTCGCAGCGTTCGTAGCCATCCCTGTCGGCTCGGTGCCGTTCACGCTCCAGGTCTTCGTGGTGCTGCTCGCCGGGATGGCGCTCGGACCACGGCTCGGGGCGCTCAGCGTGCTCGCCTACCTCATCCTCGGCATGGTGGCGCCGGTGTATGCGGGCGGCGCATCTGGACTGGGAGCGCTCTTCGGACCGACGGGCGGTTACCTCATCGGCTTCGTCGGGGGCGCGATCGTCGCAGGTCTCGTCGCCGGGTGGGGGGACCAGACGCTGCCGAGATTCCTGGTCGCGGGGCTCGCCGGGCTCATGCCGATCTACGCGATCGGCGCGACGTGGCTCGCCGTGCAACTCCACCTGACGCCGGGCGCTGCACTGCTCACCGGCGTCGTGCCGTTCGTGTGGCTGGACGTGCTGAAGGCGGTGGCCGCGGCGCTCATGGCGCGGGCGCTGGTCAGCCTGCCGCTGGGTCTTCCTGCCGCGACGCGGAGAGGCCGCTGACGTCGGCGATGGCGTGGCCGCGCAGGCGCAGGTTGATGCGGCCGCGCTCGTACTCGCCCATGAAGTCCGTGGAGGTACCGTCGCGGTAGGCGAGGTCCTTGTCCCGCAGCACCTTCGCGAGGATCTCGATGTAGCGGGCGTCGAGTGTCGTCCCGGACATCATGCGCAACTCTTTGAGCGCCTCGAAGGAGCTCCGCGCGCCGCGGTAGGGACGATCCGACGTCATGGCGTGGTAGCTGTCGGCCACCGCAAGCACCTTGCTGAGTTCGGGAATCGAGTCGCAGGTGATCCCGTTGGGATAGCCGCTGCCGTCGAGACGCTCGTGGTGGAAGCGGACGATGTCGGCGACTTCCTGGTACGCGGCCAGGTGCGAGAGCACTTCGGCGCCCTTCTCTGGATGCTGGCGGATGAACTCCCACTCCCTCTCGTCGAGCGTGTCCGCTTTGCGCAGGACCGCGTCCGGCACGCCGACCTTGCCCAGGTCGTGGAGCAGGCCGGCGAAGTGGAGCGCCTCGGCCTCCTCCTCCGGCAGCTCAAGCGCCGTCGCCATGTCGCGGCAGTACATCGCCACGGCTGCGGAGTGCTGCGCGGTGTACTCGTCCTTGCTGTCGAGAAGGACGACCATGGCGGCGGCCAGGCCGATGTTCATCTCGAGATACTGATCGCTCAGCTCGGTCTGGCGGGCAACGTGCTCGCGCTCGCGCACCAGGAGCTTGAACATGTACTGGCTGGCGAACAGCGGCACGAACAGCAGCGCCACGGCGATGATGCCGGCAGCCGCATACAGCGCCGCGATCGCCAAGCCCAGGAGCAGCAGGACGCCAAGCGAGCGGAGGAAGGGTGGCATCTCCCCGCGCCAGAAGGCACGGAAGGCGCGACGGTACTTGACGCGCATGCCGACGCTGAGGAGGGTGAGGTTGGTCGCTTCCCACGTCACCGCGGCCACAGCTCCGGCGACGAGCAAGCCAACGGTGATCTGGTCCAACTGGACATTCAGAGGACCGAGCAGCGCGTCGAAGGCCAGTGACGCCACGAAGGCCGACACCACGTAGTTGGCCGCATTGTAGGCGGCCACTGAGCGTGAGCTCTCTCGCCATGCGCCCCAAAGTCCGACAGCCAAAGCGACGCCAATCGCCGGCAGTCGCCCCGTGAACATGATTGCCAGCAGAATCGGAAGGTTGCCGGCGCTCAGGGTCACTCGGTCGGACACTTCGACCGACATCTCGTCGGCGATGATCGCGAGAACGGCGAAGACGAGCGCGTCGCGGACGATCGCTGATGAGATCGCGACGGGCCCCGGGTAGAGGGCTGAATACACGACTGCGAACCCGGCGCACAGCGCCAGGCCCACAGTGAGAACGCGGTAGTCACGCTCAGCTATCGACACGGTACCTCTCGGGGTTTGCAGTGCCCCGTCTATCGGCACCGACGAAACGGACCTTGAGGGGCTCAGTGCATCTTGCTACTGCCGCCACTCGTGACGAGCGCGAACAGCAGGGAAGCGAGTGTCTTCTCGATCTTCTTGCTCATGATGCTACCTCAGTCGATCGATTGCTCGCGGTCAGTGCATCTTCCCTGCGAAACTGATGTGCATCTTGCCAGCGAAGCTGATGTGCATCTTTCCGGCTTCACACTTCATGGTCCCCTCCAAGGGCTAAAGGTTCCGCCACCACATGCCGATACGTTGTGGTTGACGATTGCGCGCCCAGACTCTACGGACGCCAGTCTGGCCTCGCATACCCTCCGCACTTGGACATATGGTGCAACATCGGGCCGCCGAAGTTGCCAAAGTGGACAACACATTGTGGAAGGGGTCGCGGCGGCGCAGCCGCTCCGCGACATCGTCACCCTCTTGGTGTAGGCTTCGGGAGCGTGGGGCCGCGCGGAACGCGCCGCGCTTTCGCCTCTCAGCAGCACCAGCCCAGGACACGCCGCGCTTTCGGGGGGAAGAGCGATAGAAGCGAACGCTGTCGCAGCAGAGATCCAGTCCGTGCCGCTCCATCGCAACGCCGGCTTCCTCCTGCTCTGGGCCGGACAGTTCGTCTCGCAGATCGGCGACCGGCTCGCTGCGCTCGCATTCCCCTGGCTGGTGTACACCTCGACGGGCTCGGCGCTGGGCACCGGCGCCGTGTTCGCCCTGTACACCCTCCCCTACGTCCTGTTCGGCGCGTTCGCCGGCGTGGTCGTCGACCGGCTCGACAAGCGCCGCCTCATGGTCGCCGCCGACATCATCCGCGCCGCCCTCGTCGTCGCGGTCCCCTTCGTCGCCACGCGCTCGCTGGCGGCAGTGTTCGTCCTGAGCTTCGCGATCGCCACGGCCGGCGTCTTCTTCGAGCCCGCCAAGCTGGCCATGCTCCCCGAGATCGTGATGCCGGGCAGGCTGCTGCGCGCCAACTCCCTGTTCTCCACGAGCGAGAACCTCACAGAGATCCTGGGCTGGGCCTTTGCGGGTGCGCTGCTCGCGTCGGTGAGCACATCGGTGGCCTTCCGGCTCGACGCCGTCACGTTCGCGGTGTCGGCGGTGGCGCTGCTGCTCATGCGCTACCGGGCGCCGGCGCGCGCGACGGCGGAGCGCAGCGCGCGCGCGGTCTGGGGTGAGCTGCGGGAGGGCCTCAGCTTCCTCGCGCGCGACCGCGGCCTGCGCGCGAACACGGCCATGACCGTCGTCTGCGTCGCCGGCCTGGGCGCCGCGTACCCGCTCACGTTCCTCTTCGCCGTCAACGTGCTCGACGGAGGGACCGGCGCCTTCGGAGCCCTCGAGGCCGTCGTCGGCGCCGGCTTCCTCGTGGGCTCGCTGGCCCTCGTGGCGCTCGCCTCCCGCGTGCGCAAGGGCAGGGTCATGATCGCCGGGCTGGCGATCATGGGCGCCTGCCTGGCGCTGGTCGCGACCACCGACTCCGTGTGGGTCGCGGCCGTGCCCTTCGCCATCTTCGGGATCGCCAACGCGGTCGTCCTGATCGCGATCGACACCTACCTGCAGCAGGCCGTCCCCGCGGGCATGCGCGGCCGGGTGCTCGGCACGCGGTTCACGATGACGCAGGGCATGTACGCGATCTCGGTGCTCGCCGGCGGCGCCCTCGCCGGGGTCATCGACGTGCGGATCCTCTTCGTCGTCGCCGGCGCGATCGTGGCGCTCTCGGCCCTCGTGGGCCTGCTGACGCGAGAGGTGCGCGAGTCCTGACGCCGGCGCGGCAGGCGGCGCCGGTGGTCGCCGCCGGGTCGAGATCGGCCGCGCCGCCGCCTTCCCGGGCCGTGATAGCCTTGCGATGGAATCCGTAGGGTCGACGAACGGGGTGGGGCCCGGCGTCAAAGACCCAGGGACGACGCAAGGAAGCCATGACCTCCGCACCAGCCACACAGACCAGGCCGCCCGAGGGCACGCCGCGCACGAGCTGGATGCAGCTCGGCGTGATCAGCGCGTCCGAGTTCGTCGTGTGGGCGGGCTTCGGCGCGATCATCCCCTACCTGCCGCTGTTCCTGGAGGAGCAGGCGCACGCGTCGATGACGCTGTGGGCGATCATCGCGGCGATGTTCTACGTGGGCACGCTGCTCTTCTCGTCGCCCCTCGGCTGGCTCAGCGACACCATCGGGCGCAAGCCGGTGATGGTCGGGGGCGCCGTCGTGTACACCGTGGCGCTGCTCCTGTTCACGACCACGACCGACCCCTACTGGTTCATCCTGTTCCGGCTGCTGGAGGGTATCGGCACGGCGGCCTTCGGCCCGGCTGCCCAGTCCTTCGTGGCCGACATCACCACGGAGGAGAACCGCAGCAAGGCCTACGGGTTCCTGACCACAGCGCAGTTCGGCGGGCTGATCGTCGGGCCGGCCCTGGCGGCGCCGCTCTACGCCCTCGGCGGCGGCGGCACCAGCGGCTTCTACGCGATCTTCTACTTCGGCGCGATCCTCTCCGCGCTCGCGCTGGTGGCCATCGTGCTCTTCGTGCGCGAGCCGGCGGCGCTGAAGACGCGGCGCACGCAGCGCCGCCGCGACCGCGAGGCGAATCTCGGGTGGCGGGCGTCGCTGAAGAACTACCGCGCGATCTTCACGCCGCCGATCCTCGCCTTCGTCCTCATCGCCTTCACCAGTCACTACGCCATGGGCGCCTGGGACGTCGTGTGGAGCCTCTACCTCTCTCATCTCGGAGCTTCCAAGACCTACATCAGCATGACGTGGGTGGCGTTCAGCGTGCCGATGCTGCTGAGCTTCGTCGGCGGGATCTTCGCGGACCGCTACAGCCGCTTCTGGCTGTTCGTCATCGGGTACGCCCTCTCCAGCTTCGCCTGGATGTTCTACGGCAGCTCCGTCAACCTCGTGGCGCTCATCGTGGTCAACGTGCTCGAGGGATTCGCGATCGCCTTCTCCTACCCCGCCAAGCAGGCGCTCCTGATCCAGATGAGCCCCCAGCGCTGGTTCGGGACGGTCACCGGCGTCGAGGCCACGTCCATGCAGCTGGCCGGGCTGCTGGGCTCGCTGACGGCGCCGCTGATCTACGCGAGGATCTCGGGGCGGGTGTTCACGTTCGCCGGGATCATCGCGCTCGTCGGACTGGCGATCGCGGCGCCGATCATCTACCGGGCGTGGAGACGGCTCCAGGCGCAGGGCGACATGCCGTCGCAGGCCGAGCTGGAGCGGCTCTCCGATGGCGCGCGGTCCGCGTACGCGGCGGAGCCGCCGCGCGGACCGGAGTGAGGAGCCGAGGACTGCCTACAGGGACTGCCGGGCCGGACGAGACTGCTAGTATCCCGGCACGAAACCCAGACCGGAGGTCGCTCATGTCCAGGCTCGTCGCTCTCGCTGTGGTCATCCTCGCCGTTGCCGTCGCGCTCGCGGGGTGCGGGTCGTCCTCGGACGACGCCGCGACGGACGCCGGCGCGGCGGACGCCACCAGCGCCGCCGTCGCCGACGAGGGCGACGGCGCCACCATCTCTCTGCCCGTCGGCTGGGCCATGACCGACGCGCTCAGCGCGGAGGACGTGGGCGCGATCACGGGCAAGGCCATGGAGACCTTCCCCGAGGCTTCGTCGGCGGCGCAGGACGGCAAGCCCGCCGGCGGCTACAACGCCACCGGCGTGGACGGCTCCAAGATCTACTTCGGCGCCGACGTGCAGGGCGGCGAGGCAGGGTACGAGAGTCAGCTCTCCTTCGCGGACTCCGGCTCCGCCACGGACGTGAGCGGCGTGGGCGACCAGGCGGCGGTGCTGACGTTCTCCGACGGGCGTGCCGGGATCATCGCGCGCAAGGGCGACGCCGTGATCCGTGTGGACTGGGACCCGAAGATCTACACGGACGACCCGGCCGTCTTCGGCAGCAGTCTGGCGAACGCACTGCTGGAGAAGATGTTCCAGTGACGGCGGGCCGGCGGGCGCAGCCGGACCGGCCTGTGAGACGTCAGTAGCGACGCACCTCGCGGTACAGCGTGTCGCGCTGCACGGGGATGCGTCCGGCGGCGCGGATGAGCCGCACCATCTCGTCGACGTCGCACTGGTTGCGCACCCCGGCGGCGGCGACCACGTTCTCCTCGATCATCGTCGAGCCCATGTCGTTGGCGCCGAAGGCCAGCGCGACCTGACCCATGCGCAGGCCCTGCGTGACCCATGACGCCTGCACGTTGAGCACGTTGTCGAGGTAGATGCGCGTGACGGCGAGCATCATCAGATAGTCGATGCCGGTGGCCGGGACGTGGCCGGCCTGCAGTTCCGTGTTGCCGGACTGGAAGGTCCACGGGATGAAAGCGGTGAAGCCGCCCGTCTCGTCCTGCAGGTCGCGGATGCGGCGCAGGTGCTCGACGCGCTCCGCCGGCGTGTCGAGCGAGCCGAACATCATCGTCGCCGTGGTCCTCATGCCGAGGCCGTGGGCGACGCGCATGACGTCCAGCCAGGTGTCCGTGGGGATCTTGTGCGGGCTGATGGCGGTGCGCACGCGGTCGACGAGCACCTCGGCGCCGCCGCCGGGGATGCTGTCCAGGCCGGCGGCGTGGAGCCGCGTCAGCGTCTCCTCCACGCTCAGATCGCTCTGCTTCGCGATGTGCGCGATCTCCGGCGGCGAGAGCGAGTGGATGTGGATCGGGTACCTCGCCTTGATGCCGCTGAAGACCTGCTCGAACCAGCAGATGTCGAGGTCCGGGTGAAGCCCGCCCTGCATCATGATCGCGGTGCCGCCGAGCGCCAGCGTCTCCTCGATCTTGCGGTGGAAGTCCGCCTCGGAGAGGAGGTAGCCCTCCCCGCTCCCCGGCTTCTTGAAGAAGGCGCAGAAGCGGCAGCCGGAGAGGCAGTAGTCGGTGTAGTTGATGTTGCGGTCGACGATGAAGGTGACCTCGTCGCCGGGATG
>CAIYOD010000081.1 GCA_903927755.1 uncultured Thermoleophilia bacterium
AGGTCCTGGCCATCGACCAGCACCCTCCCGGCGTCGACCGTGCCGTTGGCCGCCAGGTAGCGGAGGGCGGCCATGGCCAGAGTGGTCTTGCCGCAGCCCGACTCGCCGACCAGGCCGTAGGCCTCGCCGCGCGCGATCTTCAGGGTCACGCCCTTAAGCACCGGCAGGTCGCGGCCGCGACGATGAAAGGTGACCTCGAGGTCGCGGACGTCGAGCGCGGCGGGCGCTGCATCCGGAGAGTTGGCTGGTTGCTCCACGGCGCTCATTTCGAGAAGACCCTTGAGAGTCCGTCGGTGATGAGGTTGACGCCGACCACCAGAGTGGCGAGAGCGGCGGCGGGGAACAGCACCGTCCACGGGGCGATCTGCAGGAAGATCCGCTCCGTGGCGATGGTGAGGCCCCAGTCGGGTGACGGCGGCACCAGGCCGAAGCCGAGGAACGAGAGGGTGGCAGCCGTGAACACGGCGTAGCCCAGGCGGATCGTGCCCTCGACGATGATCGGCTGCGTGATGTTGGGCAGGATCTCGCGCGCCATGACGAACGCCGAGCGCTCGCCGCGCAGGCGCGCCGCCATGACGTACTCGCGCTCGCGCTCGCCGATGACCGCCGCACGAATGGTGCGGCTGACCACCGGCGTGAACAGCGCCCCGATGACGATGATGACGATGGCCAGCGACTTGCCGAGCAGCGACAAGATGAGGATGGACGTGATGATGACCGGAAGGGCGAGGAGCACGTCCACGAGTCTCATGATGATCTCGTCGGTCATGCCCCGGTAGAAGCCGGAGACGAGGCCGATGATGCCGCCCCAGAGCAATGCGAGGAACGTGGCGAGCGGCGCGATGATGAGCACCGTGCGGGCGCCGGCCATGGTGCGCGCGAGCACGTCGCGGCCGAGGTCGTCGGTGCCGAACCAATGCGTCGCGCTCGGCGCCTGGAGACTGACCGCGGCATCGACATCGAAGGGGCTCTGCGTGATGAACGTCGAGAAGACAGCCATGAAGATCCAGAAGAGGACGATGAGCAGGCCGGTCATGAAGGTCGGGCTGCGCAGCAGCGCCTTCGCCAGATAACGGCGCTGCCGCTGCTGCTCCAGCATGGATGCGGAGTCGGCCTGGGCCACCATTGCCTGGCGGTCGGCGGCGGTGTCGGCCTGCTGCGCCACAAGGTCGGAGTCCGGCTCGCGCAGATCGGCTGGGCGCATCTCCACCCTCAGCCTCCCATGCGAATGCGCGGGTTGAGCAGCGCCACGACGATGTCGGCGATCAGGTTGGCGACCATGTAGATCACGGCCACCACGAGCACGGAGGCCTCGAGCATCACCACATCGTGCGTCTGCGCGGCGTCGACCATGACCTTGCCGATGCCAGGGTAGACGAACAGGGTCTCGATGACCACGAGGCCGCCGATGAGCCAGCCCACCTGGCTGCCGATCACGGTGACCGTGGGCACCATGGCGTTACGCAGTACGTGGCCGAAGACCACGCGATGCCGTGGCAGACCCTTGAGGACGGCGGTGCGGATGTATGGCATCGCCAGCACCTGCACGGTGCCGACGCGGGCCATGCGCGCGATGTAGCCCAGCTCGAGGAACATCAGCGGGATGGCGGGGAGGATGAGGTAATAGAAGCGGTCGACGAAGGGCGAGCCATCGGGCGGTATCGCGGTCACCGGGAGCCACTTGAGCCACACCGCGAAGATGTACAGCAGGATGACGCCGCTCACGAATTCGGGGATGACGGTCATCGACAGTGAGGAGACCGTGATCCCCCGATCGAGGAAGCTGTCTTTGCGCAGCCCCGCGAAGACGCCCAACACGATGGACACGGGCACGATGATCACCAGCGCGAAGCCGGCGAGCAGAAGCGAGTTGCCAAGCGCCTTCATGACGGTCGGCCGGACCGGGATGTTGAGGAGAGGCGAGACGCCCCAATCACCGGTGACGAAACCGACGGCCCAGCTGACATAGCGCTCGTAGAGCGGCTTGTCGGCGCCCAGCTCCTTGTTGAGGATCTCGACCTGTTCCTGCGTGGCGTAGGGGCCCAGGATGGAGCGCCCCACGTCGCCCGGCAGCACCTCGGCGAGCGCGAACACGAGTATCGACACGAGGATCAGTGTCGGTATCATGAGGAGCAGCCGCCGTCCGATGAGGCGCAACATCCCGGGGACCCTACGTCAGCCTGTCGTCACTGTTCTGGTTCGTCCTGCCTCAGACCGTCTTGAAGGCCATGCTGAGGTCGCAGTAGAAGTTGCCGGGCCCCTGTACGCCGAAGACGTTCTTCTTCTGCGTGCGCAGCTGGGTGATGTAGAAGGCCAGGAGGATAGGCGTGTCGTCCTGCTGGATCTGCGACAGCTTGGTGGCAAGCGGCGTACGTGCGGCCTCGTCGGGAGTCGACATGTACTGGTCGAAGGTCGTGTTGAAGTCCTTGTTGTCCCAGTGCGAGGCGCTCCAGGTGCTGGTGGGCAGGAGCATCGCCTGCGCGTAGACACCAGGCGTGGGCCGGCTGCCCCACTCGGTGATGGTCATGGCGGCGTTGAGCCACGGAGTGACGTCGTTATCGCCCGCGTAGTACGCCTCGTAGCTCAACTGGTCGAGCTTGACGGTGATGCCGGCCGGCTTGCACTGCGCCTGGATGAGCTGCGCGTACTGCGGGTTCTCAAGGTACTTGGAGAAGGTCAGCGTGAACTCGAGGCCGTCCGCGTAACCGGCGTCGGCGAGCAGCTTCTTGGCCATGTCGTAGTCCTGGGCGCGCGGCGGCGGGGTCGGATTGCCCGGGAAGACCGTCGGCTCCCAGAAGGTGTCGAAGCCGAGGTTGCTGCGGCCGTCGTACAGCGCCTTGTTGATCGCTGGGCGATCGAGACAGTAAGCCACGGCCTGGCGGACTTCCTTCTTCTTCCAGGGGTCCTTGGTGACGTTGAACGCGACCTCGCGGATACCGCTGCCCGGGTAGATGTCCACCCTCAGATTGGGATCGGCGAACAGCGCCTGCGAACCCTGGAAGACGGTCTGCTGCTGGAGGTCGATGGCGCCGGACTGAAGCTGGAGGTTGGCGGCCGACTCGTCCTGGACGAGGACCCAATTGACCTGATCCAGGTACGGCAACTGGTTGCCCGAGGCGTCCTTGCCCCAGTACGTCGGGTTCTTCACAGCGGTGCACTTCTGCTTGGCCTTGTACTCCTTGAGCATCCAAGGGCCGGTGCCCACGGGGTTGTTGACCCAATCGCCCTTATAGGTGCGCGGCAGCATGACCGTGTTGTACGACGAGGCGCACACCAGGAACGGGAAGTCGGCGAACGGCTTGTCGAGAGTGAATTCGACTGTGGCTGGGTCGACCGCCTTGGTGCCGCCCGGCGAGAGGATGCCGGCAAGGGCGGCGAGGGCGGCGGAGCCGCTCTTGGGATCGACGAGGCGATCGATACTCGCCACCACGTCGGCCGCCTCGAAGGGGCTGCCGTCGGTGAACTTGACGCCCTGGCGCAGCTTGAAGGTCCAGACAGACGCATCCGTGTTCGCCGACCAGCTCACTGCGAGCTTGGGCTTGAGCCCATTCGTGTTGTCCAGGTCGATGAGGTACTCGCAGAACTGCGAGATGAGGACGATGCCGCCCTGGTCGTAGATGGTGACCGGGTCGAGGTCGGTGAGCGACGGCGGGATGACGACGCTGAGCGTGCCGCCCATGACCGGCGCCGGCGCGCCGCTGGCACTGGCCGACGGCGTGGTCGAGGTCGAGTCGCCGCCGCAGGCGGCCAGCATCGAGCCGGCGGCGCTGAGGGAGAAGCCGAAGACGGAGGCGCGCACCAAGAGCTGACGCCGCGTCATCTGTCCTGTTCTGACTCGCTCGATGAGATGGTGTGCGTAGTCCCTGCGATACTGGTCGTCGGTCATCGCTACTCCCCCTAGCAGGCTGCGGAAGAAGGCCGGTTTGAGAGGAGCGCAGTTGCCGAGTGGAGTCGCAGAGAGCGAGAAGCGAGCTGATGCGACGCCCCGTGAGCCCCTGAGCGGGGCCTCTGGGGCCGATCTCTGGCCCTTTGCCTCAGGCCGAAGACGGCTCCGCCAGCAAACTTCGCAAACGCACCAGGTTGTAGGCCGCGCAGGCGAAGGTGAAGATCGCGGTGACCTTGGCCTTGCCGCGGTGGCGCAGCTTGCGCAGGCCGCCGATGTCCTTCATCCAGCCGTAGCCCTCTTCGATGAGCTTGCGCCGGCGCAAGCTCACGGCGTAGCCCTCGTGCCGCGTCGTGCGTCCATCGATGGCGCTGTAACGCTTCTTGCGGGCCACGTGCGGGGTGACGCGCAGCGCGCGCGCTCCGGCGACGAAGTCGGCGGTGTCGTAGCCCTTGTCGGCGGCGACGCTCATACGCCCGCGCCCGCGGCGGCCGCGCTCCTTCGCCAGCAGGCGCAGCCCGGCCTCGCGCTCGGCCGTGCCGCTGGCCTGCGTGAGCTCAAGCTCGACGATGAGGCCGTGGCGGTTCTCGATCAGGGTGTGGCCGGCGTAGCAGAGCCGCGCCTCCTTGCCATTGCCCTTGCGCGCCAGCCTGGCCTCGGGGTCGGTGCTCGAGCGGTGGCTGGCGTTGCCGCGGCGCTCGCCGTGGAAGTCGACGTCGGGGTTACGTCCGCCGCCGCTTGCCGGGGGCTCCTCGCCCTCGACCTCAGCGATGGGTCGCAGGCTCTTCAGAGCCGCGGCCGCCTCGATCAGGGTGCCGTCCACGGAGAAGTGCTCACGGCTGAGCAGTTTGTGCGCTTCGGCTTGCCCGCGGATCGCGGCGAAGAAGGCCTCGGCGATCTCAGTCGTGAGCAGGCGCTGGCGGTTCTTGGTGAAGCTGGTCGCATGGAAGACCGGCTCATCGAGCGGCAGGCCCACGAACCAGCGCAGCAGCAGGTTGTAGCGCAACTGTTCGACGAGGCGCCGCTCCGAGGGGATCGCGTAGAGGATCTGGATGAGCTGCGCGCGCAGCAGGTACTCGGGAGCAATCGAGGGGCGGCCGCCCGAGGCGTAGAGGGCTTCGAGCTCGGGGCTCATCGCTTCGAGGGCGGCGTCGACCATGGTGCGGATCGCGCGCAGTGGATGGTCAGCGGGCACGACGTCCTCGAGCGTCGTCATGACGATGAACCCTCCCTGCCGCTGCTCGTCCCCCCGCATCGCGCCCTCCTTCTACTTGATTTGCAGGGATTATTGTATCAGAGCAGGGCAGCCGGAGGTATCTCGACCGAGGCTGCAGAACCGCGCCGGAGACGTGAGCCGGCGACTATTTCAGCAGCCTGCTAGGTATCAAGAAACAGACCACGCCGGTCGCCCCCCCGACCGTGAATGACCCGGCTACATACAGTGCCCCCCCACTGAGCCGAGCAGGTTATACCGGGTGAGACTCCATCGCCCGGGTGTCGTGGCCCCGTATGGGCCGCGGCGGACGATTTCATCGGACGCCGCGGCCCATCCCCTTTTCGGAGCCCGGCGACCGTCCTAATCTCGCGCAATCTCTCGGCAACATCTCCTTCACAATGGCGGGGCACACTCGTCTTGAGCCAAGAAAGCGACAGCGGTTGCCCCCTCAGCCGCCTGGGACCGGTCGAGCAAGCGGTGTGCCCCCACCCAGACTGTGTCCCGCAGCCCGGAAGCCACCTCCTCTCCCGGGGTGTCGCAGGCCCCACATGGGCCGCGTCGGCGCTCTGTCGACGCGGCCCATGCTCTGCCCCGACGCCCTCGAACCTTGTATGCTCCAGCCGATCGGTGGGCCGGCGGGG
>CAIYOD010000082.1 GCA_903927755.1 uncultured Thermoleophilia bacterium
CCCCCCCCCCCGCCCCGGGGTCTTCACGTCGCGGGCTGGGCGACGGGACTCCGCGGGAGGATCACTCCGGCGGCAGCTCCCCGTAGGTCATGCCGACGTCGACGCCCACGGCCTTGCTGCGGGCCGTCCAGAAGAAGTACCAGGCGACACCGATGGCCCAGACGATGCAGTAGAGGATCCACGAGCCGCCGTTCGAGTCCTTCATCTCCTCCGTGAAGATCAGGAAGTAGAAGAGGATGGCCAGGTAGACGAGGCTGACCGCGCCGCCCCAGGTGACCAGCGGGATGCCGAGGAACTTCCAGGTCTTGTACGGCGACGTGTCCCAGATGCCCCTGGCACGCTTGACATAGGGGAAGATCATCGCCGCGATGGTCGTGACGCCCCACACCGAGACGATCTCCATGCCGGTGATCGTGAGGCCCTGCATGTAGTCGCCGAGCCAGAAGGTGTAGAGAGCGATCGCGCCCTGACAGAGCACGAAGCAGAGGATGTAGTTCTTCACCGGGCTCGCCCAGCGGGCGTTGATGGACGTGAACCACTTGGGACCCATGCGGTCCATGCCCCAGGCGAAGATGATGCGTGGGAAGGCGAGGTAGCTCAGCGCCACGTACCAGAAGGTGAAGAGGATGTACGAGAGGCTCGCCGCGAAGGCCACGAACCAGTTGGAGTGGGCTACATAGGAGAGACTCATGTAGCTCGGCAGGAACGGCAGATTGTAGCCGTCGATGCCGCCGTTGTTGTCGATCCACGCGGTCGCCGAGATGAACTCGAACGGCATCGTGTGGTACATCGAGAGCGCCGTCCAGATCATCAGCAGCGCCGGCACGAGGATGGCGACGAAGTTCGCCATGATGAGCGTCTTGTCCGGCCGCTTGACCTCGCCGGCCACGAAGACGCAGAAGTAGGCGTAGGCGAACAGCCACGAGCCGGCGACCATGACGCCCAGGGTGCCGTAGAAGTCCGAGTGCGTCGGCACTGCCTCACCGATCGCCGCGGACACGGCGGGCACGACCTCGGAGTACTTGAGCGAGTCGTACTGCGCCGCGAGCTTGTCCCAGTTCTCCGCGAACGCCGTCTTGCTGCTGAACATGATCGAGCCGGTGACGACGGCGGCGCCGCCGAGGGCGAAGAACATGATGGACTTCTGGATGGTGGCGAAGATCTTGACGCCGAAGACCATGGTGAGCACCGCCAGGACGTTGGCGATGGTAGCGACGACGAAGACACCCCACTCGTAGCTGAGACCGCCGAAGAAGGCGCCGCTCACGGGGTCGTAGAGCCAGGTCCAGCCTTGGTATTCGGCGAGGATGACGAGCCCCGGGTCGGCGATCCACGGCGCCAACACGTAGACCCAGAAGATCATGACGAAGGCGTTGCCGAAGCTCTCGGCGATGCCGACGATCGGGTGGATGATGCGCGAGTTGTAGATGTACTCGCCGCCGGACCGCGGCATGGAGCCGGAGAGCACGCCCCAGACGAGCGGGAACCCGAAGCCGACGAGCACGAGCGAGATGACGCTGGCCCAGAGCAGGTTGCCGGTGAGATAGGTCCCGAGGCCCCAGGTGATCATGGTCCAGATACTGGGCGTGATGCCCTGGTTCATGAGACCCACGGCCACGGCGTCGGTCATCGACAGACCGCGTACCAGGCCGCTTGCCTTGCGTGCGAATGCGAGTTCTTCTGCCACACTACCCCCCTAGATTGCGGACGTCCGGCCGACCCCTGGCGGCGTCCCGCTATTGCGTAGTGCTTGAGGACTGCCGCTGTGTCCCTTCCACCCCCTGCTGGTCGACTGCCGGACGGACTTGGTTGCTCACTCAGGCGAACGATACGCGCAATGCGTGGGCCGGAGCAAGGGGTTCGTGGGCGGAACGCCCGAGGGACCGGCGACGCCGTTGCGGCATCGCCGGTCCCTCGGGTACTCGAGTCGCTCGCGCGTCAGGTGTGCTGAGCGCGCACCGCCGCGGCGATCTCGTCGGGGCCGCTGACCACCTTGACCGCGTCGAACTTGCAGGCGGCGCGACAGGCGTCGCAGCGGATGCACAGCGCCTGGTCGATGACGTGCGGCGCCTTCTTCGTGCCGGTCGCCGCATCCACCGGGCACTTCTTGGCGCACAGCGTGCAGCCGGTGCAGGCGTCGGGATCGACGACGTACGCGACGAGCGCTTCGCAGGACAGCGCCGGGCAGCGGTGCTCGTCGATGTGCTGGCGGTACTCCTCGCGGAAGTAGCGGATCGTCGTGAGCACCGGGTTGGGCGCCGTCTGGCCGAGGCCGCACAGGCTCGTCTTCTTGATGTTCACGGCCATGCTCTCGAGGCGCTCGACATCGCCCTCCTCGCCGTTGCCCTCGGTGATGCGCGTGAGGATCTCGAGCATGCGCTTGGTGCCGAGGCGGCAAGGGACGCACTTGCCGCAACTCTCGTTCTGGGTGAATTGCAGGAAGTACCTGGCGAGGTCGACCATGCAGGTGGTGTCGTCGGCCACCACCATGCCGCCGGAGCCGACGATGGCGCCGGTGGCGGCGAGGCTCTCGTAGTCGACCGGCGTGTCGAGCAGGTGCGCCGGGACGCAGCCGCCGGAGGGACCGCCGAGCTGGACGGCCTTGAACGTCTTGCCGTCCTTGATGCCGCCGCCGACGTCGAAGATGACGTGCCGCAGCGTGGAGCCCATGGGCACCTCGGCGAGGCCGCCGTTGACGATCTTGCCGGCGAGGCTGAACGCCTTGGTGCCCTTGCAGGTGTCGTTGCCGTAGGCGGCGTAGGCGGCCGCTCCGTTGGCGATGATCCAGGGCACGTTGGCCCACGTCTCGACGTTGTTGATGTTCGTGGGCTTGCCCCAGAGGCCGCTGACCGCGGGGAAGGGCGGCCGCGTGCGCGGCATGCCGCGCTTGCCCTCTATGGATGCGATGAGCGCCGTCTCCTCGCCGCAGACGAAGGCGCCGGCGCCCTCCTTGATCTTGAGGTGGAAGGCCCAGCCGCTGCCGAGCGCGTCGTCGCCCAGCAGGCCGCGCTCCTCCGCCGCCTTGATGGCCATGCGCAGGCGCTTGACCGCGAGCGGATACTCGGCGCGCACGTAGATGTAGCCGTCGTGGGCGCCGATGGCATAGCTGCCGATGAGCATGCCCTCGAGCACGGCGTGCGGGTCGCCGTCCATGATGGAGGCGTCCATGAATGCGCCGGGGTCGCCCTCGTCGCCGTTGCAGATGATGTACTTGGTCTCGCCCGGCGAGGCCGCGGCGAACTTCCACTTCATGCCCGTCGGGAAGCCTGCGCCACCCCGGCCGCGCAGGCCCGAGTCGAGCATCTCCTCGATGATCTGCTCCGAGGTCATCGTCGTGAGCGCCTTGCGCGCGGCCTCGTAGCCGCCCCGCGCCAGGTACTCGTCCAGGCTCTCGGGGTTGATGACGCCGACGTCGCGCAGGGCGATGCGGCGCTGCGCCTTGTAGAACGGGATGTCGTGCGAGCAGGCGATGCGCTCGCCGGTCGCGGGGTCGACGTACAGCAGCTTCTCGACGACCCGGCCGCCGGCGAGGTGCTCCTCGACCACGGCCTTGACGTCCTTGAGCTTGAGCCGCGGGTAGTAGGTGTCGCCGTCGGAGACGACCGCGAGCGGGCCCTGCGAGCACAGGCCGTGGCAGCCGATGATGCTCACCTCTACCTGGTCCTGCAGGCCGGCCTCGGTGATCTCGGCGACGAACGCGTCGTGGATCTTGAGCGAGCCGGCGAACACACAGGCCGTGCCGGCGCAGACGGAGACCCGGCGCCGGCCGTTCGCGCCGGCGGAGACGCCGACCTTCACGCCCTCGGCGGGGATGGTCTCAGGCATCCGAGTCACCGCCCCGCTCGGCGAGCACCTGCTCGAGGAGCTTACGCGCGACCTTGCGCGTCTCGTCCGCGGAGAGGTTGCCGTAGGTCTCGTCGTCGATGCGCATGACCGGCGCCTGCGAGCAGGCGCCCATGCAGGCGACCGAGTCGAGCGTGAACTCGCGGTCGGCGCGCGTCTCGCCGTCGCCGACCTCGAGCTCCTGCTCGAGGGCCTCGGTGATGCGCGTCGCGCCGGCCACGTGGCAGGCGGTGCCGTGGCACACGAAGAGCTTGTGCCGGCCCGTAGGCACGGTCGTGAACTGGGCGTAGAACGTGATGATGCCGTAGATGCGCGACGAGGGGACGCCGCTCAGCCGGGCGATCTCGTCGACCACCGGCTCCGGCAGGTAGCCGAAGACGTCCTGGGCGCGCTGCAGGAGCGCGATCAGGTTGCCGTGCGGGTCGATCTCCTCGATCAGCTCCTGGACCTGTGTGAGGTCGAGGTCGGGGTCGGGCGGGGCGGCCGCGGCGGCCTGCTCCGAAGTGGCTTCTCGCCTGGGCATCGCATCAACTCCACGTTCGCGCTTCAGCGTTCGTCGGGCGGCCGCGGCTGTGCGCCGGATCGGCCGCCCTCCTTCCCATCTCTGTGACCGGCACCAAGTGAACCACACTTGGCGGGCGGCGGGTACCGCGGCCCGAGGGCCGCCGCGCCCGCCGCCCGCCGGCGTTCTGCGTCAGCTCGCGCCGGTCTGCGCCTTGCAGGCGACGAGGGCGTTCTTGAGCAGGATGACGTTGGTGACGGGGCCGACGCCGCCGGGGACCGGAGTGACGCGGCCGGCGACCTCACAGACGGCCTCGAACTCGAGCGAGCCGACCTGCTTGCCCTCCACGCGGATCGTCGTGACATCGATGACGATCGCGCCCGGCTTGACCATGTCGGCCTTGATCAGGTTCTGCACGGGGGCCGCGCAGATCAGCACGTCGGCCTCGCGGCAGGCGGCTGGCACGTCCTTGCTGAACACGTGCACGACGTGGACCGAGGCATTGCGGTTGAGGCAGAGCAGCGCCACCGGCTTCCCGACGATGTTCGAGTGGTTGACGATGGTGACGTCGAGGCCCTGCAGCTCGATGCCCTCGCGGTCGAGGATCTCGATGCAGGCGCTCGGCGTGGCCGGCGCGAACAGCTGGTCGCCGAGCAGCACGTGGCCGATGTTGGCCGGGTTGACGCAATCGAGGTCCTTCTCGGGCGCGATCGCGTTGAACACCGTGTTCTGGTCGATCTGCGCGTCCATCGGCATGAGCGCGAGGATGCCGTGCACCGCCGCGTCGGCGTTGAGCTCGGCGATGAGGTCGAGGATCTCGGCCTCGCTCGCGCCGGCCGGAAGCGTGTGGTTGAAGTACTCGAAGCCCACCGTGCCGGTGTTCTTCTCGATCTGGCCGCGGTAGAACTGCGCGCCGCCGTCCTCGCCCACCAGGATGGTGGCGACGCCGGGCTTGACGCCCTTGGCCGCGAGCGCCGCGACCTCGGCCTTGATCTCCTCGCGGACCTGCTCGGCAATGGCCTTGCCGTCGATGATCTGAGCTGCCATGGCTTTCCCTCTCGTGTGCGTCGTCAGGGGGTGATGATCAGAGCTTGGAGAGCGTGATCGCGAGGACTTCCTCGCGCAGCGCCGCGGCCTCCGCCTGGATCTTGTCGATCTCGGCGGCCGCGGTCATCGTGTAGTCGCAGTCCTCGATGGAGCCGAGGTTGATGCGCACGTTGAGCGCGGCGCCGACCACGGCGGCCTCGCCGAGGATGGCGCCGATGCCGGCGTCGGTGATGGCCTGCGGGTTGCCGAGCTCGGCCGCCGTCTTGCTGAGGCGGCAGACGTCCACGGCGACGCGGCAGATCTCGAGCGGGACGTCGGCGGCGATGATCAGGCCGGCCTGGACGGCCGCCTTGCGTGCCGCCTTCTCCTCGGCCGTCTCCTTGGGCATCTTGTAGGCGTCGATGACACCGTTGTAGGCCGTGGTGTCGTCCTGCAGCAACTTCTCGAGCCGCGTCCGGTCTTCCTCGGCCTGGCCGACGAGCGCGACGATCTCGGTCTCGACGTCGGCGAACTTCTCGCGCCCCTGGGTCAGATTGCAGACCATGGCGACGAGTGCGGCGCCCAGAGCGCCGACGCAGGCGGAGACGCTGCCGCCGCCGGGCGCCGGCTTCTTGCTCGCGGCGTCGTCGAGGTAGACCTGCAGGGCTTCAGTGGCGTAGATGGTGGGACCGTCGCTCACCGTGTACCTCCAGCGCGAGCGCCTCGCGGCGTCGCGGACGAGAAGCGACCGGAGAGGCCGGGAGAGCGCCGGCCGGAAACGGAGCCCCGGAGGGCTCCGCGGGGCGCCGGCCTTCAGCCGGCCGGCGCCCCGGGTCGCTCCTTCAGGTTCTCAGAACAGGCCGATGATCCGGCCGGTCTCGACGTCGATGTCGACGTCGACCGCGGCCGGCCGCTTGGCCAGGCCGGGCATGGTGCGCATCTCGCCGAGCAGCGGGTACAGGTACCCGGCGCCGGTGGCGGGACGGATGTCGCGGATCGGTACGCGGAAGCCGCGCGGACGGCCCTTGAGCGCCGGGTCGTGGCTCAGCGACAGATGGGTCTTCGCCATGCAGAGCGGCAGCTTGTCCAAGCCCTGCTCGGTGAACTGCTTGATCTTGGCCTCGGCCTCGGGCAGGTAGTCCACACCGTCGGCGCCGTAGATGCGCGTGGCGATGGTCTCGATCTTCTCCTTGATGGAGGCCTCGAGCGGATACAGGAACTTGAAGTCCCCGCCCTTGTCGGCGGCCGCCTTGACGACCTCGGCCGCCTCCTGGCCGCCGTCGCCGCCCAGCGCGTGGACGTTGATCGGCACCGCGTCCTCGGCGCCGGCCGCGATGGCCTCTCTGCGCACGATCTCGACCTCGGTGTCGCGATCGAAGGCGAAGCGGTTGATGGTCACGACGACGGGCACGCCGAAGTACTTCATGTTCTCGATCTGCTTGGCGAGGTTCTCGCAGCCCTTCTCGAGCGCCGCGTTGTTCTCGGCCTTGAGCAGTTCGGGGTCGACCGGCAGGCCGCCGTGCATCTTCAGGGCGCGCATGGTGCAGGTGATGACCACCGCGCTCGGCGCGAAGCCGCCGTACCGGCAGATGATGTCCATGAACTTCTCGGCGCCGAGGTCGGCGGCGAAGCCGCTCTCGGTCACGACGTAGTCGCTGAGCTTCATGGCGACCTTGTCGGCGATGATCGAGTTGTTGCCCTGGGCGATGTTGGCGAACGGGCCGGCGTGGATGAGCGCGGCGTTGCCCTCGAGCGTCTGCATGAGGTTCGGCTTGATGGCGTCCTTGAGGAGCACGGCCATCGCGCCGCCGGCGCCGATGTCGTCGGCCGTCAGCGGCGTACCGCTCTTCGTGTAAGCGAAGGTGATGCGGCCGAGGCGCTCGCGCAGGTCCTTGAGCGACGTCGCCAGGCCGAGGATCGCCATGACTTCGCTGGCGACAGTGATGTCGTAGCCGGTCTGGCGCGGCAGGCCGTTGAGGCGTCCGCCGAGGCCGTTGACGATCTCACGCATGGCGCGGTCGTTGAGGTCGACGCAACGGCGCCAGGAGATGGACAGCGGGTCGATGTCGAGCTCGTTGCCGTGCATGAGATGGCTGTCGACCATCGCCGCGAGCAGGTTGTTGGCCGTGCCGACGGCGTGGATGTCGCCGGTGAAGTGCAGGTTGAGGTCTTCCATCGGCAGGAGCTGCGAGTAGCCGCCGCCGGCCGCCCCGCCCTTGATGCCGAACACCGGGCCGAGGGACGGCTCGCGGAGGGCGAGCATGGTGTCGATGCCGATGGCGTTCATGCTCTCGGAGAGGCCGACGGCCGTGACCGTCTTGCCCTCGCCGAGCGGCGTCGGGGTGATGGCGGTGACGTCGATGATCTTGCCTTCGGGCTTGTCCTTCAGGCGGTCGAGCAGGGCCATGTAGTCGATCTTGGCCTTGTAGCGGCCGTAGAGCTCCAGCTCGTCCTCGAGGATGCCGGCCTTCTCGGCGATCGCCTGGATGGGCTGCATGGTGGCGGCCTGGGCGATCTCGATGTCGCTCGGCACCGGGGACTTGCGAACGATCGAACTCAACGCGTCCTCCTTTGGTCTCCACTATTCCGCGCGTCTCGATGATGCTGGGGCCGGACCGTCACGGGTGGCGAAATCCGGCGCCTTGTGCGCGATTCTACTAGCGCGGCACAAAAGCGGTCAATTTCGAACATCGGTGGTCCGGAGAGGCGGACAGAAGACGCGGATGAAGGCCGGCGGGCGCAAGCCGGCCCGGCCCCCCGGGAATGCCGGAAGGAGCAGCCTCAGGAACCGCTGAAGCGGCTGCGCGCGACGGACTGGGCGGCCTCGTAGACGACCCGGGCGGGCCTGCCCACGGCAGCGGCCACGCGGCGCACGTCTTCGTACTCGGGCGAGACGCTGGCGAGGCGACCGCCGACGAAGCTGAGGCGGACGTTCACCTTGAGCTTGCCGATCTTGACGCTCTCGCGGCGCTCCTCGACGTACTCGCGGTCGCAGGGAACGACGCGCAGCCCGAACGTGGTGGTCTCGGAGAAGACGGCCTCGCTCAGGCGCTCGCGGTCGGCGGCGGCGGCGAGGACGTGGAGGACCACGCCGGGGCGGCCCTTCTTCATGAGCGCCTGGCTCATCCACACGTCGAGTGCGCCGGCCTCGCGCAGCGCGTCGGCGGCATGGGCGAGAAGCTCTGGGGTCATGTCGTCGATGTTGGCCTCGAGGACGACGTGGTCGCCGGGGCCGTGGCCTCCTCCCGCTGTCGCCGTGGCGGCTCCGGGCGCGTCGGCGGACTCGTCCGGCGCCCCTGCAGGATCGACGAGCACGGCGCGCAGCACGTTGGGCCGGCCCGGCACCTCGCGGCGGCCGGCCCCGTACCCGACGCGTTCGACGCGTCCGGCGGGGATGCCGCCGAAGGCCTCGACGAAGTGGGCGAGCAGCGCCGCCCCGGTCGGGGTGGTGAGCTCGCCCAGCGGCGCGGCCGGAGTCTCGCCTGCCGGCACGGCGGGCGCGCCGCCGGCCGTCGGCAGCCCCGAGAGCAGGGAGAGCACGGCCGGCGCCGGCACGCTCAGCCGGCCGTGCGCCGTCTCGATCTCGCCGTCGCCCAGCGCCGGCGGCGACGCCACGATGCGCTCCGGCGCGAGCTTCGCGAGCAGCGTCGCCGCGCAGATCAGATCCACGGCGGTGTCGACGTCGCTCAGCTCGTGCAGGTGCTCCTCGTCCTCGCCGCGCCCGTGCACCTCCGCCTCCGCGGCCGCCATGCGCTCGGCGATCGAGGCGACGGTATCCGTGGCCGGCTGCCCGAGATCGGAGGCATACAGCGACACGATGAGTTCGTCGAAGGTCGCGAAGCCGGGCTGGTCGGCGACCTTGAACGCGAGCGCCGCGATGGCGCCGCGGCGCACGTCTTCGAGCTGCACGAGCCGCGGGTCGATGCCTGCCGCCGCAAGCGCCGGGCGCAGCACGTCGTCGAGGGGGCCGGGGTCGGCTTCGCGCGCCCCGGCCAGCGAGAGCAGCGCGCCGACGAGCATGTCGCCGCTGATGCCGCTGGCGCAGTCTAGGTACAGGATCATGGCCGTCACTCTATCGCGTCGTCAGGTCTGACAGGGACTCTGCCCGGTTCGGCCGCGGGCCGGACACCGGGTGTGCGCCTCCCATCGGCAGGTGCCCGCGGTTGCATGAGACTTTGCGTCCGACGCCGCCCTGTCGCCGCCGTCTCGCGTGCTCTACAATGCCGCCATGCGCATCGCTCAGCTCGCACCTCCGTGGATCACCGTCCCGCCCGCCGGCTACGGCGGCACGGAGTGGGTCGTCCAGCAACTCTGCGACGGGCTCGTCGCCAACGGCCACGAGGTCCGCCTCTACGCCACCGGCGACTCGCACACCGCGGCCGAGCTCTGCGCCCTCTTCCCCGCGCAGATGCCCGACAGGATCGGCGTGACGCCCTACGACGCGCGCCAGGTCTCGTTCGCGTTCGCCGACATCGAGCAGAGCGGCTTCGACCTCGTGCACGACCACTCAGGGTTCCTCGGCGTCGCCTTCAGCCGTTACCTGGCGACGCCGATGGTCCACACCGTCCACTGCGCCTTCGACGAGTTCGCGTATGGCTTCTACGAGCAGTTCGCCCAGGAAGTCGGCTACATCGGCATCAGCGAGTACCAGCAGTCCATGGCCCCGCCCGGCATGGACTGGGCCGGGCTGGCCTACAACGCCATCGCCGTGGAGCAGTGGCCGTTCACGCCCGAGAAGGACGACTACCTGCTGGCCTTCGGCCGCGTCTGCGAGGCCAAGGGCTTCCACCACAGCATCGAGACGGCCAAGCGGCTCGGCCGCAAGCTCATCATGGCCGGCGTGCTGCAGGAGCCGTACCGGGAGTACTTCGAGACGCAGGTCGCGCCGCACATCGACGGCGACCAGATCGTGTACGAGGGCGAGGTGAGCGACGAGCGCAAGCGAGAGCTGTTCGAGCACGCGCACGCCTTCCTCTTCCCCATCACCTGGCCGGAGCCGTTCGGGCTGGTCATGATCGAGGCGATGGCCTGCGGCACCCCCGTCGTCGCGATGCGCCAGGGCTCGGTGCCCGAGGTCGTGGACGACGGCGTCACCGGGTTCGTCGTGGACGCCGACGACCTCGACGCCTTCGAGGCGGCGGTCGGCCGCGTGGGCGAGCTCGATCCCGCGGTCCTGCGCCGCACCGTCGAGCAGCGGTTCACCGTCGAGCGCATGGTCGCCGACTACGAGGCGATCTACCGGCGCTACCTGGACAGGTGAACAGCCGCCGCAGGCGAGCTGTCGAGCGGGGCGCCGGAGGAGCACCGCTCCGCGGCGCCGGCGACGGGCCTGACGGCCGCGCCGGCTCCGCGGACCGCCCCACGGACGGCGCCGCCGGCCTGGCGACCTACCTCGCGGGCGCGGGCGACGAAGACGCCCACCCGCGCCCTCTCTTTCTCCTCGGCGAGGCCGCGCAGACGCTCCGCCTCTTCCCCGCCGCGTCCGTCGACTGCATCGTCACCAGCCCTCCCTACTTCGGGCACCGTCGCTACGCCGGCGGCGGCATCGGCGCCGAGGGCGGCTGGCAGGAGTACGTGGCCGCCCTCGGCGCCGTCACCGCCGAGCTCCTCCGCGTGCTCAAGCCGACCGGCTCGCTGTGGCTCAACCTCGGCGACACGTACAGAGGCAAGCGCCAGCTCGGGATCCCGTGGCGCGTGGCGTTCCACCTCACGGACGACCAGGGCTGGACGCTGCGCAACAGCGTGGTGTGGCACAAGGTGAAGGGCGGGCCGGACACGAGCAAGGACAAGCTCCGCAACGTCCATGAGCTCTTCTTCCACTTCGTGCGGCGGCCCAAGGGTTACTACTACGACGCCGACGCCGTCAGGCACGCGCCGCGCGCGGCGCGCGTGGAGAACGGCGCCGTCGTCTCCGCCACCGGCGTCAGCGGTGTCCGGTATCGCCGCCAGATCGAGCTCTCGACGTCGCTGGACGAGCTCGAGAAGGCGGCGGCGTTGGCGGCGCTCGAGGCGACCCTCGGCGAGGTGGCGGCCGGCCGCCTCGCCGACTTCCGCATGGTCATCCGCGGCCGCCAGCGCGCGACGCACTCGGACGTCGGCGCCGTGTCCGGCCGCGCTCGCGAGCTCGAGGAGCGCGGCTTCTGCTTCCTCCGCTACCACCCCGGCGGCGCCAAGCCGGGCGACGTGTGGGACATCCTGCCCGAAGACACACAGGGCCGCGGCCTGCACTTCGCGCCCTTCCCGGCCGACCTCTGCCGCATCCCCATCCTCGCCACCTGCCCACCGGACGGCGTGGTGCTGGATCCGTTCTGCGGTACCGGGACGGCGATGCTGGTGGCCTCCGAGCTGGGCCGGCGCTCCGTCGGCATCGACCTCGCCGAAGAGTACCTGGCGCTGGCGCGGGAGCGAGCCGCAGCGCTCTGAGCCCGCCGCCGCGCCGCCGCGCCTCGTGGCGTGTGACCGTCCGGTCACGTCGTGTAGTATCTCCGCCGGACGACGACCGCTGGTCCGACGAGGAGGAGCCGCGCTCATGCCCGAAGGCAACATCAACGCCGAGGTCGCGGAGCACCTGCGCGAGCACGGCGCGCACGACGAGGACGACGGGCCGACGGCCCACAAGCCGAGCCGGCGGCGCATCGAGACGATCGAGATCCTGGAGGCCATCCTCCTCGCCGTCGTGGCGATCGCGACCGCGCTCAGCGGCTACCAGGCGGCGCTGTGGGACGGCGAGAGCGCCAAGGAGTACGCCACGTCATCGCGGTTGCGCTCCGAGAGTGTCGAGAAGCACCTCGAGTCCAATCAGATCGTCGCCTACAACGCCGACACTCTCAACGCGTGGCTGCAGGCCTACGTGGCGGGGGACGAGGAGCTCCAGAGGATCCTGGAGAGACGATTCACACCCGAGTACGAGGTCGCCTTCACGGCGTGGATCGCGGAGGACCCGCTGACCGATCCGGACGCCCCCGCAGGCCCGCGCTTCATGCCTGAGTACGAGGACCCGGTGCTCGCGGAGGCCGGGGAGCTGGGCAAGGAGGCGACACACGCGTTCGACCTCGGCGTCGAGTACCGTGCCACCGGCGAAGACTACGTCCGCGTGACCGTCATCCTCGCCGCCGTGCTCTTCCTCATCGCGATCGGCCAGCGCTTCAAAGTCCGCGGCGTACGCCGCTCGGTCAACACCATTGCCGGGGTCCTCCTCGTCTACGCGGTCATCCTCATCGTGATCTACCCGCACCTGTACGGAGCCTAGGCAGGGCGGCGGCTCCGGGATGACCTGTGTCAGGCGCCGCCGGCAAGCTTGGCGGCGATGTCGGCGAACTGCGCCTGCACCCACTTCTCGACGCTGTTCTCCTCGACGACGCGGCGCAGCATCGCCGCCCGGGACGCACGCTCCTCGGGCGGCATGACGAGTGCCCGGTGGATCGCCTCGGCCTGTCCCTCGATGTTGAACGGGTTCACGCCGAGGGCGAACGCGCCGAGCTCTTCGAAGGCGCCGGCGTACTCGCTGAGGATCAGCACGCCGTCGTGGCGGTTGAGGATCGGGCCTTCTTTCGCGACCAGGTTCATCCCGTCGGCGATGGCGTTGACCAGCAGGACGTCGTACTGCGCGTAGGCGGCCAGTGTGGTCGGGAAGTCGTCCTGGATGCGCAGCTCGATGGGCATCCAGTCGGTGGTGCCGTGGCGGGTGTTCACGTCGGCGACCAGCCGCTCCACCCGTTCCCGGTAGGTGACGTACTCCTCTACGTCCTCGCGGGACGGCTGCAGCAGCGCCAGGAAGGTGAACCGCTCCTTGAACTCCGGGTGCAGCTCGAGAAACCGGTCCAGCGCGACGAACCCGCGGATGATGTTCTTGCTGAGGTCGAGGCGGTCGACGCGCAGCAGGAGGAACTCCCGCCGCCGGCCGCGCAGCTTGCGCTCCGCGGTGCGTGCGCGGCGCGAGCCCGCCGCGTCGCGCAGCGACGCAGGGTCGATGCTCACCGGGTAGGCGCGCACCCAGACCTCGCGGTCCTCGTAGCGCACCACGCCGCGCGCCTCGTCCACCTCGAGGTCGAGGAGGTCGGCGCAGCAGCGCAGGAAGTTGCGTACGTAGTGGCGCGTGTGGAAGGCGACCACGTCGTTGCCCAGCAGCCCGTGGAACACGGCCTCGCGGATGTGCTCGGGCAGCACGCGCCAGTAGTCGCTCTGCGGCCACGGGATGTGGATGAACTGGTGCAAGAAGGCGCCGGGGCAGGCGGCCCGGACGGCCGGGGCGACGCAGTACAGCTGGTAGTCGTGCAGCAGCACCAGCGCGTCGCCCCCGTCGCCGGCCGGGCCGCGGCGCCGGCGCCCGTCGGGGCCCCGGCGCACCTCGTCGATCACCGCCCTGGCGAACTGCTCGTTCACCACGAGGTAGCCGTTGTGCCAGGCGTCCATCTCCTCGGCCCTGATGTCCGGGTGACGGCCGAGGTCCCAGAGGTAGTGCTGGATGAACCACAGCATCGGGTTGGAGACGACGTTGTAGTACTTGTGGTACGCGTCGGCGGACGGGGCGACGTAGCGCACCCGGTACTCCTCGCCGTCGAGCGCAACCTCCACGGCGCGTTTCTCGGCGGCCAGGCGGCGCTCGGCGTCGCTCAGCGCCGCCGCCACCCAGGTGCCCGGATGATGGCGCAGCACCTCGGTGAGGACGGTGACCAGCCCGCCGGGTCCGCGAGTGACGACCGGCTCTCCCGAAGGGTCGTCGTGAAACGACACGGGGCCGCGGTTGGCGGCCACCACGAGACGGCGCTGTGCGAGCTCGACTCCCTCCACGCCGGTCCCCCTCCGTCGGCTGGTCAGGCTCCTATCTTACCCTCCTCGAGATCGGCGAAGAGCCGCAGGTCGTCGCGCAACAGGCGCGGCGTGAGGAACTCGCGGCGCACCTTCTCCTTGCCGAGCAACGCCATCCGGTGGTGCCTGACCGGGTCGTCCATGATCTGCAGGCAGCGCTCGGCGCACTCCGCCGCCGAGCTCACGAGGTAGCCGGTGACGCCGTCCTCGATCTGCAGCGGGATGCCGCCGACGTCGCCGCCGATGACCGGCCGGCCCTTCCAGAGCCCCTCGGCGACGGTGAGCCCGAAGCCCTCGCGCGTGGACTTCTGCATGATCACGTCGGCGTGGCTCTGGAACGCGTTGATCTCCACGGAGCCCACGTTGTCGAGGTTGGAGAGGATGAAGACGTCGGGGTCGCCGCCCACGTAGGCGATGACGCGCTCGAGGTAGTCCCAGCCCTCCGGGTCGTCGCTCGCCATGGAGCCCACCAGGGCGAGCTGGACGTCCGGGTGCTTGGCCTTGACGGCGCGGTAGACGTCGACGACGCCGAGCGGATCCTTCCAGGGGTCGAAGCGCGACACCTGGAGCAGGAGCGGCCGCTCCACGTCGATCCCGAACTGACGCACGATGTAGGTGGCGTCCTCCGGGGAGAGCTTCATGTTCTTCGGCGCCAGCGGATCGATGGTGGGAGCGATCTCCCGCACCGGGACGGTGAGGCCCTGGGGCACGTAGTCGGCCAGGGTGTACACGGCCGCGTCGTAGCGGTTGATGGAGGGCAGCAGATAGTCGTACAGCCCCTTGTCCGGCGTCGACGTGTCGATGTGGCAGCGCCAGATCCACCAGGTGGAGCGGTCCTGGCTGCGCGTCACGAAGTCGCGGATCGCCAGCGGCTGCGGATCGTGGATGACGACGAAGTCGTAGGGCCGCGTGAGCTCGGCCGCGTTGGCGCGGCAGACCTCCTCGTACAGGGCGCGCGACTCGGCGGGGAACTCGACGGCGTGCCCCTGCAGGCCGTTGTGGAAGCTCTTCGTCACGTTGTAGAACTCCTGGGGCGCCGTGAGGATCTGCCAGTGCGCCTCCAGGCCGATGTCGCTCACCAGCGGCACCAGGGTGTAGAGGATCTCGGCCACGCCACCGCCAAAGGCGGTGGCGTTGACGTGCAGGACCTGCCGGCCCTTGAGCCGCTCCCCGAGCTCGTCGATCTCGGTCATCAGCTCCTTGGGGACGATGCTTCTGTAGTCGGCCAGCGACTTGCGGCCGACGTTCACTTCGTGCATGGGACCTCCGTCAAAGGGTGGAGGGTAGTACATCACACCGCACCCGTTCGCTAAACTCCGGGGCGATGAAGATGTCCCCTCCCCCGTCCAGCGCTTCGGCGCCGGGGCCGGCCGCGCCGGACCCGGCCCCCGCGGCGCGGCCACCGGAGCCGGTCACGATCGACTCGGACGGCATCCTGCTGGCCGGCCGGCTCTTCCGGCCGGCCCGCTCGCCCAAGGGCGCACTGCTCGTGTGCCACGGCGCCGGCAGCCACAAGGAGAACCATGAGCTGATGGGCGAGCAGGCGGCGGCCGCGGGGCTGGCCGCGCTGACGTTCGACTTCCGCGGCCACGGCGAGAGCGAGGGCGAGATGGGGCCGGACGGCTGGCGGGACACCGCCGCCGCCGGCGAACGGCTGCTCGCCGAGTCCGGCGCCCCGTGGCTGGCGGCGCGCGGGGCCAGCATGGGCGGCTGCATGCTGCTGCTGGCGGCGCACGCCCGGCCGGGGTTCTTCCGCTCGCTCGTGCTGCTCTGTCCGGCCGACGGCGGCTCGCTGCTCGCGGGGCTGGACGAGCGCGACCAGGACGGCGCGCCGGGCGAGCCGCAAGCCCGCGAGTACTCGGCCCGCTTCGACGCGGCCGCGCTGCGGCCGTTTCTCACGGACCTCGACCTGGTCGCGGCCGCTCGCGGCCTGCCGCGCGTTCTGCTCGCGCACGCGCGCGACGATGACGACGTGCCCTTCTCGCACAGCGAGTCGCTGGCGGCCGTGCTCGCACCGCCCTCGCGGTTCGTCCGCCTGGCTGAGGGCGGCCACCATGGACCGGGACGCTCGCCGTACGTCGCCCGCGCGACCATCGACTGGGTACTGGCGAACGGCGGGGCCTGAGCGCGGCGCTGCCGCGAACGAGGCAGCCTGGGGGCGGGTCGCCCCGCGTCCGAGCCGCCGGCGCGCGAGCTAGATGTTCTGAGTCACGACGTTATTGACAGAGTGAGGGCTCTGCCTGTCGGTTTGTGGTTGTCCAAGACCCGAACCGAAGGAGAGCCCTCATGGCGCATCGTAACGCGAGACTGACCCCGCACGGCC
>CAIYOD010000083.1 GCA_903927755.1 uncultured Thermoleophilia bacterium
CCACGGGGTCGGCGCGGGAGGCGCTGCACGGCGAGGGCGCGGTGCGGCCCGCGCCCGCGCCCACCGCAGACCCCGCGCTCGCCTACAAGCGCTACCTCTTCGCCGAGGACGGCATCTCGCCGCTCGCCTTTGCCGGCCGGGAGGGCGCGGTGGTCAAGGTCAACAGCTACACCCACGACGAGTTCGGCATCACCACCGAGGACCCGGAGCTGACGGTGCGCATGCAGGACAAGTGGAACGCCAAGGGGTTCGCGCTCGCGGAGGAGCTCGACACCGTGCAGCAGGTGTACGTGTACGGCGATCGGGACGCGAAGGAGACGCTGGTCACGTGGGGCTCGCCGACGGGCGCTGCGCGCGAGGTCGGCGAGCTCGCGGGCCTCCGCATCGTGCAGCCGGTCGTCCTGTGGCCGTTCCCCGACAGGCAGATGGCCGAAGCGCTGGAGGGCACGGAGACGCTGGCCGTGGCGGAGGGGAACTCCCGCGGCCAGCTCGCCCGGCTGCTCGAGCAGCGCGGCTTCCACATCGACGGGCGGCTACTGCGCTACGACGGGAGGCCGTGGGGCGTCGGCGAGCTGCGCCGCCAGGCCGAGGAGGTGCTGGGATGAGCGCCGTGGAGAAGAAGACCGCGAAGAAGGCCGGCCGCGCCGAGGCTCCGGCCGCCCGGCTCTCCACGTACGCGAAGAACACCTGGTGCCCCGGCTGCGGCAACTTCGCCGTGCTCAACGCGATCAAGCCCGTGTTCCAGCAGCTGATCGCCTCCGGCACGCGCCCGGAGGACATCGTGCTGGTCAGCGACATCGGCTGCAACAGCAAGATCATGGACTACATCGGCGTCAACAGCTTCGACTCGCTGCACGGCCGGTCCATCGCGACCGCCGTCGGCGTGAAGCTCGCCAACCCCGGGCTCACCGTAGTGGTGCACGCCGGGGACGGAGCGACCTTCTCCGAGGGGCTGGAGCACGTGCTGTTCGCCGCCAAGCGCAACGTGGACCTCACGCTGATCGTCCACGACAACGGCGTGTACGGGCTCACCATCGGCCAGGCCGGGCCGGAGACGCCCGCCGGCTACCGCGGGCGCTCGACCCCTTACGGCAGCGTCGAGGACCCGTTCAACCCTCTCGAGTTGCTCCACGTGGCCGGGGCGACCTACCTCGCGCGTGGCTACTCGCACGGCAAGGAGCTGCTCAAGACCCTGTACGGGGAGGCCATCGCCCACCGCGGCTTCAGCGTGGTGGACACCCTGCAGGTGTGCGTCACGTTCCGCGACATGTACGCCTCGTACAACGAGCGTGTCTACGCGCTCGAGGGGCACGACCCGCGCGACGAAGCGGAGGCACTGGCGAAGATCCGCGAGTGGGACTACCGCTTGGAGGGGCCGGTCGCGCTGGGCACGCTGAGCGTGCGCGACCGGCCGGTGTTCGGCGACCAGTTCCTGGAGTACGGCGCCGGGGCCGTCGACCTGGATGCGGCGCTCGAGGAGGCGTTCGCCGAGCTCACCTGACCCGGCCGGCGAGTGGGCCCGGCGGACCGGCCGTCCTCGCCGCCGGCTCTCAGCGTCTGCCGGCGGCGTGGAACAGCTCGGGCAGGCTGACCGAGGTGTAGCCGCGGGCGCGCAGGCCGCGCAGGATGGTGGGCAGCGCCGCCATGGTGCTCGTGCGCACGTGCAGGCCGATGATGGCGCCGGAGTGCACGTGCGAGAGCGTGTTGGCGGCGATGGTGCTCGCGCCGTAGCCGCGCCAGTCGCCCGGGTCGACGTCCCACATCACCACGTGGGCGAACCCGACCGACCCGGCTGCCGCGACGGTGGTCGCGTTGTGGTCGCCGTAGGGCGGCCGGAACCACCCGACCGGCGACACCTTGGCGGCCCGCCACCACGGCGCCTCGCTCGAGATGAGCTCACGGCGCACGCCGTCGTACCCCTGCGTGGTCATCGGCGAGTGGCTCCAGCCGTGCGAGCCGATGCCGTGACCCTCCTTCGCCGCGCGTTTGGCCACGCGCGGCTCGGCGCGGACGTAGGGTCCGATCACGAAGAACGTGGCATGCATGCGGTACGCCTTGAGCGTGTCGAGCATGCGCGACCACACCCAGGCCGGCCCGCCGTCGTCGAACGTCAACGCGACGCGTTTGCCCGCGCCCCGGACGGTGTGTGTCACGGAGGCCCGGCAGGGGTGGTAGTCACGGACGAGCAGCGGCTTGAGCGTGCTGCGGTTGCCGGCCGCGTCCACGAACGTGAGCGTCACGCGGTACAGCCCAGGCGTCCATGGCTTGCGGTTGCCGTACCGGTCGGGGATGTCGACGTGGCCGGCGCCGGTGCGGACGTCCATGCCGCGGTCGCGCCGGGCGAGGTAGCCATACTGGTCGCGCACCTCGTAGGCGAGGCGGGCGCCGCCGGAGAGGTCGGAGAGGGTGTAGCTGACCCGGAAGGGCTGCACGCGGTGCAGCACGTCCGGGCGCAGCCGCAGCTGCTTGACGACCGGCGGTCGCGTGTCGATCCGCACCGTCACCGTCTGCGGCGTCTCAGTGCGGCCCTCCGCGTCCACCGACCAGAACGTCAGCACGTGCTCACCGTCGTTCTGGTGGTCGCGCGGCGCGCGCACGACGACCTCGGTCGTCGCCTCCGCGCCGCCGCCGTCGACCTGGACATACGTGGCGGCCACCGTGGAGACCTCGCTGGTCGCCGTGAAGGTGACCGTGACCGCGTCGTTGTGCCAGTCCGCGTCCGCGCCGTGGGCGACGGTCACCGGCGGCGGGCCATCGATCGCGGCGGCCGGTGACGGCGAGCCGAGATCGACGTCTTCGGGAGGCGTTGCCGCCGCGACGCCGGCGAACGCGAGCAGGACGGACAACGTGCACCCAACGACGGCTAGACCCCGCATGGTCGGCTCCTCCCGCCCTCTCTCGACGCCCGGCGTGTGAGATGAGGCGTGCCGGGCCTGCCCGCGCTCAGGATATTCCTCAAGGAGGGGTGTGACGACACCAGTACGCGCAGGTAGGGAGCCGGCCGCGTGCACCGCGTCGGCGGCGTGCGCCGCGTCGGCCGCGTGCACCGCGTCGGCCGCGTGCACCGCGTCGGCGGCGTGCGCCGCGTCACTCCTGCGCGAGGCGGTGCAGCTGCTCGAAGCTCAGGATCTCGATGAGCCGATGGTCGCTGCTCATGCGGATGACCTGCGCGCGCTTCAGGCGGTCGAACGTGCGGCTCAGGGTCTCCGGCACTGTCCCCAGGCGCGCCGACAGCTCGCGCTTGCTCACGGGAAGGCGGATGACGCGCGGCACGTCCACCGGCGCGTCGCTCGTGGCGGCCGCCGGCTCGAGTTGCTCGTCGGCGCGCGCCAGCAGGTACCTGGCAAGGCGTGCGGGCACGGGCAGCAACAGCTCCTCCACGCGGCGGTTGAGCAGGCCGAGCAGGTTCGCCATCGCCGCCAGGAGGCCGATCGCGAGCTGCGGCTCGGCCAGCAGCAGTGCAAGGGTCCGCTCCTTGTCGAAGCGGTAGAGCAGGCACTCGGTGATCGTCTCCGTGCTCGCCGGATACGCCTCGTGGAAGAGCGCCGCCTCCGCGAAGGTCTGACCGGGGTCCACGTGCCGGATGGTGGCCGTGCGGCCGTCGCGGAGCAGCTTGAACACCTTGAGGCGACCCTCGGCGAGCAGGTAGAAGGCGTCGGCCGCGTCACCCTGCAGGAACAGGGTCTCGTCCGCGCCGATGCTCCGCGGCTGGGCGATGTCGGCGAGTCGCTCGAGCTGGTCCTCATCGAGGTGCACGAAGAGCGCGCCGGCGCGCAGGTCGGTCAGGGTGCGATCGTCGGCCATGGCGCGAGTATACCGGGGGCGATCGGCCGGCGGCGGCGAGGCGTCAGCCGGTGGCCGGGGCGCCGCCTGCGGCGATGTCCGGGTCGGCCGGCATGACGACGATGGCCGACGGTCCCTCCAGCGGGCACTTGTACTCGCAGATGCCGCAGCCGATACAGCGGTTCGCGATCACCTTCGGCCGCGACAGGTAGTCCTGGCTCCCGTCGGCACGCGTGATGAGCCGCTGCCCGCTGAGCTCGATCGCCTTCTCGGGCACGGGGCACATTTCCTCGCACACGATGCAAGGGGTGTCCGAGGCCCACGGAAGACACCGGTCCCTGTCGATCACGGCGACGCCGATGACCTGGGTGCGCTTCTTCGGCAGCGAGAGCGGCGGGATGGCGCCCGAGGGGCAGACCTGTCCGCAGGCGTGGCAGGCGTAGTCGCAGTAGCCGAGGCGCGACTTGAGGACCGGGGTCCAGAGGCCTTCGAGCCCGGCCTCCGCCAGCGTCGGCTGGAGGCCGGACGTGGGGCAGACCTTCATGCACTCGCCGCAGCGCAGGCAGTGGGAGAGGAACCGGCCTTCGTCCTGGGCGCCCGGCGGCCGGATCAGGCCCGGGCGCCTGACGGCGCGGGCGACGCCGGCGCCCAGGAGCATGGCGGCCGCGAGGCCGGCGCCGACCGCCAGCACGGCCTCGCGGCGGCCGGGATCGTACTCGGCCCACGGCCCCGGGCGGGCGAAGCCGAGCGTCATGCCGTCCTTGCGCGGGCAGGCGACGAGGCAGTCGAGGCACATCGTGCACTCAGAGCTCACCACGCGAGCCGGCGCCGCGCCACTCGCGCCGCCCCGACCGCCGACCTCGATCGCGTCCATCCGGCAGGCGGTGGCGCAGGCGCCGCAGGCGCCGCAGCCGTCGCGCATGACCGGACGTAGCAGCTGGACCTTGGAGACGAGGCCCAGCAGGGCCCCGAGCGGACAGAGGTAGCGGCACCAGAAGCGGTCGGCGAAGACGTTCAGCAGGATCACCGCGAGCAGGAGGAGGAAGAGACCGACCGCCTGCTCGTAACGCGGCTGGATGGTCGGCAACACCGAGCCACGGAAGTTGTCCTCGACCCAGGTGACGAGGCCGAACGTGGGTCCCCATCCCATGCCCGCTCGCTCGAGCGCGTCGACCAGGTAGACGAAGCCGGGCAAGACGGAGGTCGTCACGGTCCGCGTCAGTAGCGACAGCGGGTCCAGGACGAGGAGTGTGAGGTTGGCGAGGGCAGCGAGCACGACGATCGCTCCGAGGAGGACGTACTTGACGCGGCGGAACGCCGGCGGCACGCGGCCGCCCGGCCCCCGCGCGGAGTGGAAGCGCGTCCAGCCGAGCAGCGTGCCCATGGGGCAGATCCAGCCGCACCAGTAGCGTCCGACGAGGAGCGTCAGCCCGAGTGTGATGAAGGCGAGCGCGAAGGGCGCGAGCCACGCGCGGGCGGACAGCATCGTGGCCAGCGCCGCCAGCGGGTCGAAGCGGAAGAAGATGCTGGCGTATGGCTGCGGCTCGAGCCGCTGGAGGCCGGCGAAGAGCAGGGAGACGAAGACGACGAACATGATGATCTGGACGGCGCGTCGCGCCCAGCGGGCGGCTCTCCAGCCGCTCGCGCTGCGGGGCGCCGCGGATCCCCCGCCGCCCTTCTCGTCCGCGGCGGCGCCGGCAGCCTCGCGTTCGTCCGGCACGGCTTCGTCAGACCTCGTACTTCTTGATGTTCAGGCCGGAGAGGTTCGCCTTGCCGAGGCCCATCTTGGCGGCGGCGGCGATGTACGGGACGAAGCCCGGCGTCTTGCCGAACAGGCGGGTCGCGTAGGCGTCCGTCGCCACCCAGTCCTTGCAGGCGATCACGATGTCCTTGCGGCGGACGTCGCTGAGGCTGCCGCCGGACGGGCCGTTCCGCACCAGGATGCGGATCGCATCGAGGACCGTCAGGTCCGGTCTCAGGAACGCGTTCAGCTCGGCGATCGTGCGGCTGAGGCCCAGGTTGTGCATGCGGCCGCGGTCGCTGGTGCAGCCCATGAGGTTCTTGCCCGCCAGGGTCAGGCCGGTGGAGCCGTGCTGTTTGGCGATGGGGACGTTGATGAGGACGTCGCACTCCACCATGTCGCGGTACACCGGCTGTCGCTTGAGCTTGCCGCCGGGGACGTCGTACGTCTTGTAGCGGGCGGCGCTCATCACCTGCATGGAGCCGCCCGCCGCCTTGACGGCCGAGGCGATGCCGCTCACGGAGTAGCAGGTCGGGCTCGGCGAGATCGGGTTGTCCATGACCCGCACGCGTCTGGCGCCGGCGCCGCGGGCCAGCCTGACCAGGGTGGCGACGACCACCGGGTTGGTCGTCGCCGCGAGCTGGGGCTCTCGCGCGGCGCAGATGTTGGGCTTGATGATGACGTCGTCCCCGCTGCCGACGAACCGGCGCATGCCGCCGAGCTTCGCGATCGCCGTCTTGACGTTCACGTCGATGGGCGTGCCGTGGACGACGGTCATGTAGGGGAGGCCGGCGGCGCGCCCGGCGTCTCCGTCCAAAGCCGCCTGATCGAGGTCGTCGTCCGCGCCGGCGAGGTCGGCTAGAGCGTCCTCCGAACCGCGCAGAAAGACGATCCCGCCGGCGCCGGCGGCGAGGATCTTGAGGAACTCGGCGCGAGTGAGTGGTCGGCGTGCCATGGTCCAACCCCCTTGGCTCGGTTCTGTGCACCATGGTACTCCTCGTCGAAGAGCTCAGCTCACTTGAACGTCCAGTACTCGGTCAGCACGAAGCCGGGCATGTCGGTCATCGTCTCGCAGGTCGCCGCCGGCATCTGTACGGCCATCGGCAGTTGCACGCGCATGTCCGCGCGCGGGATCAGCGGCAGGTCGACGTCCTTCTGCACCACGAGGCGCTGGTCGTCCTGGCTCCCGAAGTAGAAGTCGTGGAAGGCCTGGCGCTCGGCGGGCGTCACCGACGGCAGATAGTCGGCCATCGTCGCCGCCGCGGGGTCCGCCGGGATCCAGCCGTAGTCGGGAAGGAAGACCTCGGCCCAGAAGTGGCCATCGGGTTTCCCGGTGAACGTCTGGAAGCCGCCCGTGGTGCGCGCCGGGATGCCGATGGAGCGGCAGAGCGCGGCGAAGTACATGCTCTGCGCGCCGCAGTCGCCGTACTTGTGCTGGTGGACGTACACCGACTCGGCCTGCCCTCGCGGCCACATCGTGACGTGCGGCACGTGGCTGTACTTCACCTCGGCGAGGATGTAGCGGTAGAGGCGGCGCGCCGCGTAGTAGGGGTTCGTCGCGCTGCCGGCCACGCGAAGAGCGGTCCTGCGCATCGACGGCGTGAAGGTCGTGTTGCCGCGGGAGGCCGTGTAGCGGCGGTAGGAGGCAGAGCTCGTGTCGTAGGCGCCGATCGCCGCCGGGCGCACCTTGAAGTACTGGGCGGCGTGGGTGTAGTGGACGCCGAACGTCAGGTCCAGGTCGTCATTCAGCTCGCCGAGCGGGACGTGGAGGTAGACGAGGCCGATATCCTGCGTGATGCTCGGCGGGTACTCGAGCCAGGTCGTGGGAGTGATCTCGCCGATGCGCACGTCCGACTGAGGTCCGACCACGATGGGCACGGGAAGCCAGGCGCGCAGGTCGCCCGTGGCGGCGAGCGCTGCGCGCGGCACGGACAGTGTTTGGGTGAAGTCGTACGCGTGCGGCTCGCCGTACTGCTGCCATGCCGGCGTGGCTGCGCCGACGGCGAGGTACGGCACGAGCCCGTCGTAGATGCGCTGGTAGGCGGCGACGTGGCTCGGCAGCGTCAGGAAGAGGTCGAGGTCCCGATACGCGAGGTTCACCGGGACGTCGTAGAAATAGTGCTTCACGCCGTCCCAGCGCAGCGACTCGGTGCTGGGCATGTCCAGCCACGCGGCTCGCCGGGCGGCCGGGACACCCGGGTACCAGGTCTCCAGCTCCTCGAGCATCTCACTCCGCGTGGCGCCGTAGGTCCCGACGATGAGGTAGATGTCCTGCATCGCCGTGAGGCAGGCACGTGCCGGTCGCCGGGCTCCCGCCTGCAGGTAGAGGTCGCGGGCACGCCCGTACAGCGTGTGTGCCCGCGTGAACAGGCGGGTCGCCTGCGCCTCCCGGGCGGCTGCGCGCAGGGCGTCGGCCCGTGTGCGTGACCCCTCCCGGACGCCCAGGCCGGCGGCGTCCTGCGCCTCCGCCGCCATGGCGTCCGCAGTGGCGGCGTCGACCTGCAGGGCGTGGCGCGCGGTCGCCACATCTGGTGCATCTCCGAGGCCGAGCGCGCCGGCCTGCGGCGCGCCGAGCGCGAGCACGAGCAGCGCCGCCACCAGAACCGCGGCGGCAGCCGCGACCCCGGGCGCCCACGCCGGCTGCGTCATGTCTTCTCCCGTCCGCTGCGTGCGCATCCGGTGCCTCCGTCGTTGCTCGTCCTTCTCTTTGTCGGCCCCGCGCTCTCGTGGCTTGACCGTGGCGCCGCCGGTCGTCTACCATCCGCGGCGCTTGGAGGCGCCCGTGAGGGCCACTCGAGGGAAGCCGGTGCGAGACCGGCGCGGACCCGCCGCTGTGACCGGGGACGAAGGCTGCGAGAAGCCACTGCCAGGGAACTGGCGGGAAGGCGCGGCCGGAGGACGATCCGGGAGCCAGAAGACCTGCCGCCAAGTGCGTTGTCGACGCGTCTCGCGTGGTAAACGGGATGGCGGCGACGCGCGCTGTGGTCTCGAATACGGGAGGCCCGGGCCAGACGAAGCAGTCTGCCCGGGCTTCTTTGCGTTTGGAGACCGAAAGGCGGCGTGATGCAGGCAGTCGTGATCCGCGAGGTCGGGGCGTTCGAGCTGGCCGACCTGCCGGTGCCCGAGCCCGGAGCGGGCGAAGCCCTCATCCGGGTGAGCGTCACCGGCCTCTGCCGCACCGACCTCAAGATCGTGCGCCACGGCCACCGCGATCTCACGCTGCCGCGGGTGCCCGGCGAGGAGGTCGTGGGCGAGATCGTCAGCCTGGGGCCGGAGGGTGCGGAGGCGGCGAGGCCGGCGGGCGCAGCCGGCCCGGCCGCCGCAAGCGGGGCGACTACGACCGCCGAGCCCGCCTCCTTCGCGCCGGGTGACCGCGTCTACGTGTACCCCGGTGTCTGGTGCGGTGAGTGCCCAAGCTGTCGGCGCGGCGCCGAGAACCTGTGCCGGCAGATGCGCATCATGGGCTTCCACCGCGACGGCGGCTTCGCCGAGTACGTCGCGGCGCCGCTGCAGAGCCTGATCCGCGTGCCGGACGGGCTCGGCGACGAAGAAGCCGTGTTCGCCGAGCCCCTCAGCTGCTGCCTCAACGCCCTCGAGCTGGGCGGCGTGGGCGAGGGCGACGTCCTGGGCGTGTGGGGCGCCGGCCCGGCCGGCACGCTCCTCAGCCGGGCCGGCTCCCTGCGCGGCGCCGAGGTGGTCGTGGTCGAGCCCGACGAGCAGCGACGCGCGTTCCTGACGGCGACCCCGGGCGCGCCGCCGCAGGTGAGCGCGCACGAGCTGCCGCCCGGCCCCGTCGACGTCGCCGTGGTGGCCGTCGGCGACCCCAGGGCGTATGAGGCGGCGATCGCGGCGCTGGCGCCGCGCGGCCGCCTCGTCGTCTTCTCCGGCCTCCTGCCCGCGGACGACGCGGCGCTGCACGTGAGCCTGAGCGCCGTCCACTACCACGAGCACACCTTCGTCGGCGCCTACGGCTGCAGCTTCCGCCACGGCGTGGACGCGCTCGACCTCCTGGCGACCGGCCGTCTGCGGGTCGACGACCTCATCAGTCATCGCTTGCCGCTCGCGGCCCTCGACGAAGGCCTCGACCTCGTCGCGCGTCGCGCCGGCATGAAAGTCCATCTGTATCCCGAGAGAGGAACCCCATGACCCCCGACGACACCGCCCTCAGGGCCTTCGGCGCCGACGTCCAGCGTCTGATCGACGGCAAGGACCTGACGCGCGAGCGCACCTACGAGCTCTTCCGCGACATGCTCCTCGGCGAGCAGCCCGACCTGCAGCAGGGGGCCCTGCTCGCCGCCCTCGTCGCCAAAGGGGAGACCCCGGAGGAGATCGCCGGCGCGTGGCAGGCGATCGTCGAGTTCGACACGGTGCCGGCGGCGCTCGCCTCCGTCGCGACCGGCCGGGCGACGGGACCACTGGTGGAGAACTCCGGCACCGGCATGGACACGCTCAAGACGTTCAACGTGAGCTCGGCGGCGGCGATCATCGCCGCGGCGGGAGGCGCTCGACTCGCCCGGCACGGCGCTCGCGCGCTGACCTCGAAGTGCGGCGCGGTGGACATCCTCGAGGCCGTCGGTGTGGACGTGGACTGCGAGGTGTCGACGGTGGAGCGCAGCATCGCCGTCGCCGGCATCGGCATCTTCAACGGTATGAGCCCGGCCGTGCACCCCGGCGGGCTCGGCCGGATCCTCAGTCAGATCCGCTTCGGCTCCACGCTGAACATCGCCGCGTCGCTCGCCAACCCGGTGCGTCCCACGCACGCCGTGCGTGGCGTGTACTCGGATGGAATGCTGGGTCCGGTGGGCGACGTGATGATGGAGATCGGCTACGAGCACGCGCTGGTGGTGCACGGCTACGACGACCGCCGCACTGGGGGCATGGATGAGCTCTCCGTGCTCGGCGCGAGCATCGTCAGCGAACTGCGCGCCGATGGATCTCGGGATTCGTACACGGTCGAGCCGGAGGACCTCGGGCTGCGGCGCGCGGCGCACAGGGAGATCGCGCCGCTCGGCGACCTCCGCTCCGAGGCCGTGCGCTTCATCGAGGTGCTCGCCGGCCGCGGCTCGGAGGCTTGCGGCGACGCCGCCTGCCTCAACGCGGCCGCGGTGCTGTACGTGGCCGGCCGCGCCGCGGACCTCAGCGATGGTCTCACGCAGGCGCGCGAGGCGGTCTCGAGCGGCGCGGCTCTCTCCAAGCTGGAGGAGTGGGTCGCGGCCCAGGCCGGCGGCGTGGACCAGCGCACCGCCGGCGCAGCCCGTCTCTCGTCGCTGCGCGCGGAGGCCGGCGTCCCCGCCTGACGCGCAGGCTGCATCGCGCGGTAGATGCGTGCCGTGAGACGGCTGCGTCGCGGGCGGGCTGCCTTGCTCAACAGCCTCTCGCGCTTGACCGCGAGCCATCCGGAGGACGACGATGGTCGCGAGGCGTCAGCGTCGCCGGGCCACGGGGGGCGTCGCTCTCGCGATCGGCATCGGCTCGGTCAGTCCGGGCAGGAGGGGCCATGGAGCGCCGGTCCATCGTCGGTGTGCTGTTCGTCCTCACGCTCCTGTGCGCGCTCGCCGCGGCGACAGGCGTCGCCCGCGCCGCGGGCGCCGGGCCCGTCGCCATTCCTCGCGGTGGCTCGGAGACCTGGACCGTCGCCCTCTACGCGAATGCCGACAACGACCTCGAGTACACGTGGCCGCGCTTCACGCTCCCAGCGCTCAAGCGCATCCCGGTCTCTCCGCAACTGAACGTCGTCGCGCTGCTCGACAAGGAGTCGAAGACCGGCTCGTTTCTCTACCGCATCAGCGGCCGGGAGGTCACCACTGCCAAGCACTTCACCGCGGAGCGGGACTTCGGCGACGGTGCGACCTTCCAGTGGTTCCTCGAGCAGGTCCACCAGCGCTTCCCCTCCGACCACCTCGTCGTGGTGGGCTGGGACCACGGCTACGGCTGGCGGTACTTCTCGCACGACTTCAACTCGGACGACAAGATCACCATGCCGGAGCTGCGCGCCGCACTCGCGGGAGCCGGCGTCCCTGTCGACATCCTCGCCTTCGACGCCTGCAACATGGGCGACGTGGAAGTGGCCTGGGACGTCGCTTCGGTCGATGACCCGACCGCAGTCGACACGCCGCTGGTCGACTTCCTCGTCGCTTCGGAGGAGACGATCGACCAGGACGGCTACCCCTACGACGACATGTTCGCGCCGCTCGCCGCCGATCCGGGACGCTCGCCCGAACAGGTGACGGACGACATGCTGCGCGGCTGGGACACGTACTACGGCTCGCTGCGCTGCTTCGACTGGCTGAGCCTCTCGGCGGTGGACCTCGCGGGAGTCAGGGCGGCCGGCCCTGCCATGTCCGACCTGGCCGGCCGCCTGCGCGCCGGGCTCGCCGCTGATCCCGCCAAGTACGGCGGCGCGGTGCGCGCGGCGATCGGGTCCAGCCTGTCAGCGTGGGATTCGTGGCAGCTCGACCTCGGCATGTTCGCTGGGCGGCTCGTCGACGGAGGCCGGCTCGACGACGACCCAGGCCTGCTCGCCGCGGCGGCGGCCGTCCGCGACGCCGTGAGCGAGTCGATGGTCCTCGGCGTCACCAGCGGGTCCTACGTGCGCTGGTTCCAGGGGCTCACGGTGTGGGCTGGGACGGGCGGCGAGTGGACCGAGTACCGCGATGCGTACAAGGACGAGTCGCTGTTCGGCGCCGCCACGGCAGCCGGCGGCGTGGACTGGTACCGGCTGCTTCGTGACTACCAGAAGAGCGGCCAGGCTGATCCGGCGATGCCGGAGCCCGACTGGCCCCGAGCCACCTACGGGCTCACCGACGTGTACTTCGCCGACGCCCAGCACGGCTGGGCGACGGGCTATGACAACGTCAAGAACGAGAGCGTCGTGCTGCGCACGTCGAACGGCGGCCGTCTGTGGCAGACGGCGCGGCCGTCGGACGGCGGCGCCTACTCGGCGAACGCGCTGACGGCGACCCCGGACGGCAGGCTGTGGGTCGCCGGCAGCGAGGGCTGGGACGGCGCCCTCATCTCGCGCAGCGTCGATCAGGGCGCCGCGTGGAGTTACTCCTCGGTGCCGACGCTCGAGTACCTGCTCGGCATCCAGGCGGTGACGAAGCGCCGCGGTTACGCCGCCGGGACCGGGGGGGCGATGCTGCAAACCGGCGACGGCGGCGCGACGTGGAAGGAGGTCGCGACGGCTCCGAAGGGCGACCTCCTCGGCCTGCATTTCGCCAGCGCCACCGAGGGCTGGGCGCTGGCGAACGACGGTGTCGCCATGTCGGGGACGGTGCAGCACACCACTGACGGCGGTGCGACGTGGACGCCGCAGACAACGGTGCCGGGCGCCCTGTTGTACGGCGTCGACAGCGTGAGGCAGGACGTCTGGGTGGCCGGCGGCGATCCTTCGGCCGGCCCGACTCTCGGCGGCGAGCGCGTCAGCGGCGACGGCGTCCTGCTGCACAGCGCCGACGGCGGCGCGACGTGGGAGACGCAGTGGGGCGGCGGAGCCGCCGACCTGCGTCTCAGCGATGTCGACATGCAGGGCGCGAACGTGGGCTGGGCGGTCGGCGACGGCAGCGCCGCCCAGAAGGCGCTCGTGCTGCACACCACCGACGGCGGCGACACGTGGGTGGCACAGGATCCCGGCGACGTTACGTTCGACCTCGCCGCGGTGCACGTCCTCGACGCGCAGACCGCATGGGTCGTCGGCGACGGCCAGGCGATCCTGGCGACCACCGACGGCGGCGCCACGTGGACGTCCACCCGCGGCGACGTGGTCGGCCCCGTCACGCATGTCCTCCCGGCCACGGCGCGTCGCGGCGCCCGCGCGTCGCTGCGCTACGTCGTCGTCGACGACTGGAGCAGCCGCGCCCGCGTCACGATCCACGTCAGCGACGGTCGCGGCCACCTGCTCAAGACCCGGCCGCTCGGCTGGCAGCAGACCGGCGACGGCGCTCACGCCTTCGCGCTCCGCTGCGACCTGCCGCGGGGCACGTACCTGGTCAGAGCCTACGCGACCGACCGCGCCGGCAACACGCAGAGCCGGATGACGGCCGGCAAGCTCCGCGTGCGCTGACTGCATCTGCGCGGCCGGCAGCGTCGACTCCAGAGGTGATTTCGGCGCTTGACCCGTGACACGAACGTGTCACAATCGTGTCACAGCAATCAGGGAGGCCGTGATGCGCTTCGTCAGCGTGCGTGAGCTGCGCTCCAAGTCGGCGGAGCTCTGGCGGGACCTGCCCGTCGAGGGGCAGATGGTGGTGACCAGTAACGGCAAGCCGGTCGCGATCCTCGCCGCCGTCGACGAGACCAACGTCGAGGAGTCCGCGGCGGCGATCCGCAGAGCGCGCGCCGTGCAGGCCATCCAGTCCATCCAACTGGCGTCGGTGGCGGCCGGTCTGGACCGCATGACGATGGACGAGATCGACGAGGAGATCCAGGCCGTCCGGCGCGCTCGTCGTTCGGGGTGAGGATCGTCCTCGACACGAACGTCCTCGTCTCGGCGCTGCTGTCGCCCTTCGGCCCGCCCGCGAGGATCCTGGGCCTCGTCATGGCGGGAGCCGTCAGCTGCTGCGTGGACGCGAGGATCCTCGCCGAGTACGACGATGTCACTCACCGCCCGCGGCTCTCGATCGACTCGTCCAAAGCGGACGATGTGCTGGAGGAGCTTCGACGGTCAGGCCTCTCCGTGGGCTCGTTCCCCCTGCCGCGTCCGCTGCCCGACCAGGACGACGACCAGTTCGTCGAGGTCGGACTTGCCGGAGGAGCCCAGTGTCTCGTCACGGGGAACCGGGCCCATTTCCCCGACGACCGTTGCCTCGGCCTGCCGGTGCTGTCGCCGGCCGAGCTGGTCGAGGTCGTGCGCGGCCGGCAGCAGGAGCAGGACGGCCCCGATTGACGCCCCCCTCGCCCCGGCTGTAGCCTTGCCGGGCATCTCTCAGCTGACGGGAAGCCGGTGCAAGACCGGCGCTGCCCCGCAACTGTAGGCGCCGACGAACGTCGCAAGTAAGCCACTGCCCCGAGGGGTGGGAAGGCGCGGCTAGTAGGACGACGCGCAAGCCAGGAGACCGTGGCCGGGAGATCACTGCGACAACGCCTCGAGGGAGGGCAGCGGTGGACACAGCACAAGACCGGTCCGTCCCGGGCCGGCTCATTCTCGTCACCGGCGGCGCGCGCAGCGGCAAGAGCACGTACGCGGAGCGGCTCGCGGCGCAGCTGGCCGAGCCGCGCGGCGGCAGGGTGACGTACATCGCCACGTCTCAGACCTACGACGAGGAGATGACGCAGCGCGTGAGCGCGCATCAATCCTCACGGCCGGAGACGTGGACGACGGTCGAGTGCCCGACCTCAGTGGCGGCTGCGGTGCGTGCCGCAGCCGCCGCCGACGCGGCGAGCGCGGCGGCTCACGATGGCCGGGGCGCCGGGCCCGCAGGCTCCGCCGGCGCCCCTCCCGTGATCCTTCTCGACTGCGTCACCCTCTGGGTGACGAACCTGCTCTTCAGCGGCGGCGCCTTCGGCGGCAGCGAACCGCCGGAGGACGGCTACAACTACGACAAGGACCTCCTGCCGGCGGAGGAGGAGCGCGCCGCCGCGGCGCGCGTCACCGCCGCGGTCACCGACCTCCTCGCGGCCGTGACCGAGACCGGCGTCACGCTCGTCGCCGTCACTAATGAGGTCGGGCTCGGCGTCGTCCCCGAGTATCCGCTCGCCCGCCTGTATCGCGATCAGCTCGGCTGGGCCAACCAGCGCCTCGCCCGCGACGCCGACGGCCTCTACCTGCTCGTCTCCGGCTATCCGCTCGACGTCAAGGCGTTGGCGCAGCCGCAGATCCAGTCCATCGATGACTCTTCATCACCCGCCAAGGAGCCCCAGTGACCGACCTCCTCGACCGCACCATCGCCGCCATCGGCCCGCTCGACGCCGACGCCATGCGGGCCGCCGAGGCGCGGCAACTGCAGCTGACCAAGCCGCCCAAGGCGCTCGGCCGCCTCGAGACGCTCTCCATCCAGCTGGCCGGTATCCAGGGCAAGGAGCAGCCGGTCATCGCCGACAAGGCGATCGCCGTCATGGCGGCTGACCACGGCGTCACCGCAGAGGGCGTCAGCGCGTTCCCGGCCGAGGTGACGCCGGCGATGGTCTTCAACATGCTCGCCGGCGGCGCCGGCATCAACGTGATCGGCCGCCACGTCGGTGCGCGTGTCATCGTCACCGACGTGGGCGTGAACGCCGACCTCAGCGCCGCCGAGGGCGCGCGCCAGAAGAAGATCCGCATGGGCACCGCCAACATGGCCCAGGGCCCCGCGATGACCCGTGACGAGGCCGTGCGTGCCATCGAGATCGGCATCGAGCTGGTCGAGGAAGAGTTGGCGGACGGCCTGGACATCATCGCCACGGGCGAGGTCGGGATCGGCAACACCACGGCCGCCTCGGCCGTCATCGCCGCGCTCACCGGCCAGCCGGCGGCGCGGGTCACCGGCCGCGGCACCGGCATCACCAAGGACGCGCTCGCCGGCAAGGTGGCGGTGATCGAGAAGGCGCTGGCCGTCAACGCGCCGGACGCCACCGACCCGATCGACGTGCTCGCCAAGGTCGGCGGCCTCGACATCGCCGCCATGACCGGCGTGTTCCTCGGCGGCGCGGCGCACCGCATCCCCGTCGTCATGGATGGCTTCATCAGCGCCGCCGCGGCGCTCGCCGCCGTGCGCCTGTGCCACGAGTGCGTGGACTACATCCTCCCGAGCCACGTGAGCATCGAGGTCGGGCACCAGGTGGTGCTCGAGGAGCTGGGTCTGACGCCGTTGTTCGACCTGCAGATGCGCCTGGGCGAGGGCACCGGCGCGGCGCTCTCGATGAGCATCATCGAAGCCTCCGCGCGCATCCTCAGCGAGATGGCTACCTTCGAGAGCGCCGGCGTCGCCGGCGACCCGAACGAGGCGGACGCCGACCTGACGCGGTAGTCAGGCGGACGGACCTGCGAGAGCGGAAGACGATGATGCGACAGATGACCCTGGCGGTGACGTTCCTCACCGGCATCCCGCTGAAGGTGGAGGGCGAGGTCAGCCCAGCCGATCTGTGGCGCAGCATGGGGTGGTACCCGCTGGTCGGAGTCGCCATGGGCGTCTCCGCCTGGGCTGTCTATGCCGGGCTGGTCTCGTTTCTGCCCGGCCTGGTCGCGGCGACGCTGGTCGTCATCCTGCTCGAGCTTCTGACGCGCGGGCTGCACCTGGACGGCCTGATGGATACGGCCGACGGGATCTTCAGCGGCGCGCCGCGCGAGCGGGCTCTCGAGATCATGAAGGACCACAACGTCGGCGCCATGGGCGTGACGGCGGCGGTGTTGCTGCTGGTGCTCAAGGTCGCGGCCCTGGGCGCCCTGTCGCGCGCCGACGCGGCCGCTCCCCTGCTCGCCGGCTGGTGCGCGGCGCGCACGCTTCCGGCGCTCAACGTGTACTGGTGGCCGTACGCACGCCCGGCGGGCACCGGCGAGGCGTTCACACGAGAGCACACGCCGGGGCCGTTGCAGCTGGCCGGCGGTCTGCTGGTGGCCGGCGTGGTCGTCGCCGGTCTGGCCGGCCTCTGGGCCGGCGCCGCCGGCTCCTGGTACGCCGGCCTTGTCACGGCCGTCGTCGCCATGGCCGTGGCGCTGGGCGTGAAGGCCGTCGTGGCCAAGCGGCTCGGCGGCCTCACGGGCGATGTCTACGGCATGGGCATCGAGCTCGCCGAAGCCGCTGCACTGGTCGTCGGGTGCGCCATCGTCGGCCTCGTGACCTGATGACCCCGACCACGAGCGAGGACGTCGCATGAAGCTGTATCTGGTCCGTCACGGGCAATCCACAGGCAACATCGGCGGCACACTGATGGGGCAGAGCGATCATCCCCTGACGCCGCTGGGGGAGGACCAGGCGCGAGCAGCCGCCGAGCGGCTCGCGCCTTTCGGCCCCATGCCTGTGTATTCCAGCGACCTTCCGCGGGCACGGGCGACTGCCGGGCGCATCGTCGAGCCGTGGCGTGACGGCAAGGCTGCGGACGCGCCGCCGGAGGTCATTCTGGATCCTCGTCTGCGCGAGATCTCCCTCGGCGACTACGAGGGCAGGCCGTGGCAGGAGTTCGAGGCCGACACTGAGCTGACGGCAGCCTTCGCGGAGGATCCGTATCGGACGGCCCTGCCGAACGGTGAGTCGCTGGAGCACCTCGAGGCGCGTGTTCATGCCGCCGTCCTCGACATCCTCGTCCCCTTCGGGGTGGATGACTCCGGCGCGTACTGCGGCAATGCCGTGAGCCAGGGAGACGCGAGCGCGACCGAGCGCAACGGCAAAGCCGATGCGAGCGCCGTCGCCACCGGTTTCGTTGCCGTTGAGGACGGCGGCAGCGCCTGTCTGGTCGCGCATGACGGCCCCATTCGCGCCATCCTGAACCACTACCTCGGGGTGCCGCCGGAGAAGTGGTGGACGTTGTCCACCACCCACGGCGGCGTCTCGCTGCTCGAGTTCGCCGCCGGCTGCGTCACCATCCGCTTCATCAACGCGACGGGCCACCTGGCCGGGCTCGAGCCCGACAGGTACGTACCGTCGGACGACTGAGCTTCAGGTCCGACAGGCCTCCGGCACCATGCTCTTCGTCCCCCACGACTGGCGTCTCGCGTTTGCGACTGTGCTGCTCGCCGGCATCATCGACGTCGCGCTCGGCGAGCCGCCGAACGCGCTGCATCCCGTGGTCTGGATGGGCCGGGTGATCGGCGCGCTGGAGCGGCGCCGGCCGCGCAGCCGGCCCGGCGCCGAGTTCGCCTACGGAGTCCTGATCGTCCTGGTGACGGCCGGAGCGGCGTTCGCCGCCGGCCTCGTGCTCACCCTCGTCCTCGATCGCGTGCCGTGGTGGCTGGCGCTTCCCATCGGAGCCTGCGTGCTCAAGACGACCTTCTCGCTGCGCGGGCTCGTGCGCGCCGGCCGCGACGTCCAGCGCGCGCTGGCCACGGATACCGTTGCGGCGCGCGCCTCGCTCGCGGCGCTCGTCAGCCGCTCGCCCGACCTCGACCCGCCGTTCATCGTCTCCGCGACGATCGAGTCGCTCGCCGAGAACCTCACCGACAGCGTCGTCTCGCCACTGCTGTACTACACGCTCTTCGGGTTGCCCGGCGCGCTCGCCTACCGGGCCGTCAACACGATGGACGCCATGCTCGGCTACCGCGACGAGCGCGAGTACGTAGGGAAGGCCGCGGCGCGCAGCGACGACGCGGCCAACTGGGTCCCGACGCGCGTCACCGGCCTGCTCCTCGTAGCCGTTTCCGGACTCAAGGGCACCGCCGGCCGCGCCTGGTGGGCGTTCCGCACACAGCACCAGCCTGAGTACGGACCCAACAAGACGCTGGCCATCGCCACCATGGCGGGCGGCCTGGGCGTGCGCCTGTGCAAGCCGGGCGCCTACGCGCTGGGACGCGCGGACAGACCGCTGACGGCGGACGTGATCGACGACGCCGCATGGATGGTGTGGGCGGCGGGCGGTGTGACGGTGACTCTGGCCGCCGTCCTGGCAGCGGCGCTCACCTGGGCGGTGCACGCATGAGTGTCGCTCCGGCTCGCCTGGTGCGATCAGTGAGCGCCTCCGTGCACGGCGCCGTCGACCCGGCGGCGCTGCGCGCCGAGGGCGTCGACCCGGCGGCCATCATCGACTTCAGCTCAAACCAGTCGCCCCTCGGCGCGGCGCCCGGCGTGGCGACGGCGGTCGCCGGCGCCGTGGTGGACGCGTATCCTGACCCCCGCGCCGCGGCCCTGAGCGAGGCGCTCGCTGAGCGGCACGGCGTGGACCCGCGGCAGGTCGTGTGCGGCAACGGCAGCACCGAGCTCATCCGGTTGGTCGCGCAGCTGGCGCTCGCGCCCGGAGATGCGGCTCTCGCTCTGGCTCCCGTGTTCGGCGAGTGTGAGGTCGCGACGCTGCTGACGGGCGCGCGGCTCGAGCGCGTGTCGCTGGCGCACGCGGGGCACGGGGCGGGCTTCTTCTGCGACCAGCCCGCCCTCCGCGCGGCGCTCGACGAGCTGCGTCCGCGGCTCTGCTGGCTCTGCTCCCCCAACAATCCGACCGGGGCGGCGCTGCCTGCGGCGCTGACCGCCGCCCTCGCCGCCGACCACCCGAGCACGCTCTTCATCCTCGACGAGGCCTACTGCGACCTGCTCCCGGAGCCGCAGTGGGAGCGCGAGTCGCTTGCCGCCGGCAACCTCGTCGTGCTGCACTCGATGACCAAGTACTGGGGGCTCGCCGGCCTGCGTCTGGGGCATGCGGTGGCCGAGCCGGCCCTCGCCGCGGCGCTGCGCGCCGCGGCCCCGCCCTGGAGCGTCAACGCCTGTGCGCAGGCCGCCGGTCTGGCGGCGCTCGCCGATCTTGCGCACCACAGGAGCTCCGTGGAGCTGCTCACCTCGGAGCGGGACCGGCTGGTCGCCGGCCTCCGCGAGCTGGGCTGGACCACGGAGCCGACCACCGCCGGGTTCTTCCTCATCCACGCCGGCGACGCGGCCCGCCTCCGCGCCGGGCTGCTCGCGCGCGGCCGGCTGGTCCGCGACTGCACTTCATTCGGTCTGCCGGCGCACGTGCGCGTCAGCCCCCGGCACCCGCGGCAGAACGACCTGCTGCTGCAGTCGCTCGCCGAGCTGACTCCTCCGGCGGTGGCGTCGTGAGCCGCGCGGTCACGGCGCCGCGTCTGGTGATCGGCGCGCCACGCAGCGGTGAAGGCAAGACGACGCTCGCGCTCGGCCTCATGGCGGCTCTGCGCCTCCGCGGGCTGCGTGTGCAGGGGTTCAAGGTCGGGCCCGACTACCTCGACACCGGGTACCAGCGCTACGCCGCCGGTCCGGCGGGCCGGAACCTCGATCTGTTCATGATGGGCGAGGACGCTGTGCGGGACGCCGTCGCAGGCGTCCAGGCCGACGTCGCCGTGGTCGAGGGCGTCATGGGCCTGTTCGACGGGCACCGGGACGGCGTCACTCCGTCGAGCACCGCGGAGGTCGCGAAGCTGTTGCGGGCGCCGGTGGTGCTGGTGGTGGACGCGTCGCGCATGGCCGCGAGCGTGGGGGCACTCGTCCTGGGGTTCGCCACGTACGATCCGGATGTACGCGTGGCCGGGGTGATCCTCAACCGCTGGAACCCCCGGCGCTCGCGGGACGCCGTGCAGGCGGCCGTCGAGCGCGCCGGGGTCGAGGTGCTCGGCTATGTGCCGGCGGCCGAGCACCTAGAGCTGCCCTCGCGGCACCTCGGCCTCGTGGTGGCCGACGAGTTGAGCGCCGAGGTCGAGGCCGTCATGGACCGGCTGGCGGCCCACGTGGAGGAGCACGTGGACGTGGGCCGCGTGCTGGCGCTGGCGGAGGAGGCCGCGGACGCCTTGTCGCCGGCCGCGCCGGCGAGAGAAGCCGCGCCGGCCGACGCTGCTCCGACTCCGGCGAGCGTCGGCTCCGCGCGGTCAGGCGAAGCCGCGTCGGGTCCGCGGATCGCCGTGGCCTGGGACGACGCCTTCGCCTTCTACTACGCGGACAACCTGGAACTGCTGCGCGACCGCGGGGCCGAGCTCATCCGTTTCAGCCCGCTGACCGCCGCCGAGCTGCCCGTCTGCGACGGGCTCTACCTCGGCGGCGGCTACCCCGAGCTCCACGCCCGCGAGCTCTCCGGCAACGTGGAGCTGCGGCGCCGGCTGGCGGCGGCGATCGGGGCCGGCCTGCCGCTGTACGCCGAGTGCGGCGGCCTGCTCTATCTGTGCCGGTCGCTGGAGGACCTTGACGGGCGCACCTGGCCGTTGGTCGGCGCCGTGCCGGGCCGCGCCACCATGCATGAGCGTCTGCAGGGCATGGGCTACCGGGAGGCGCACCTGGCCGGCGACAGCCTGCTCGGGCCGGCCGGCGTGAGTGTCCGCGGCCACGAGTTCCACTACTCGACCTGCATCCTCGAGAACGAGCGTCACCCCGCGTACATCTACGAGGGCTCGCCGGAGGGCTACGCCGCCGGCGACCTCTTCGCCTCCTACATCCACCTGCATTTCGCAGGCTGCCCGGCCCTGCTCGAGCACTGGCTCGAGCGCTGCCGGGCATTCGCCGGCGCCTCGTCCCCGTCCGACCGTCCCGCCCCTTCTGGAGGTCAGTCCTCATGAGCACCGCCCTCATCATCCTCGGCCACGGCAGCCGCAATCCCGCCGCCACCGAGCAGTTCATGGAGCTCGTCGCGCAGTTGCGCGCGCAGCGCGACGAGCCGGTCCTGCCCGCCTTCATGGAGCTCGCCGAGCCGAGCCTCGCCGACGCGGTCGCGGACGCGGTCGCGGGCGGAGCCGTCGAGATCGTGGTACAGCCCTGCTTCCTGTTCGACGGCATGCACATCCGGCGCGACGTCCCCGAGATGCTGGCCGGGTTCGCCGCCGAGCGCCCGGGGGTCATGTTCCGGTTCGGCCGTCCCCTCGGCGCCGACGCGCGCATCGCCGAGATCCTGCTCGAGCGCGCCGGGGAGGCCACATGCCTGGGTTGAAGCCCCACGAGATAGAGGTCCGCAGCATGGCCATCATCGACGGGCTGTTGCCCGCCGGCAGCTGGTCCGAGGGTGAGCGGACTGTCGTGAAGCGCCTCGTGCACACCAGCGGCGATCCCTCGCTGGCGACGGTCGTCCGTTTCTCGCCCGGGGCGGTGGAGGCAGGGGCGCGCGCGCTGCGCGGCGGGTGCCTGGTGGCGACCGACACGCACATGGTGCGCATCGGCGTGAACGCCGGGCGAGTGGACGCCTATGACGGGACGGTGGAGTGCCTCATCGCGGACGAGACGATCGCGGAGGAGTCCCGGCGCACGGGCCGTACGCGGGCGGCGTGCGCCATGCGCGCGTTCGGCCAACGGCTGGACGGCGCCGTGGTGGCGCTGGGCAACGCGCCGACGGCGCTGCGCGAGGTGCTCGCTCTGGTGGACGAGGGCGTGGCGCGACCGGCGCTCGTCATCGGCATGCCGGTGGGGTTTGTGGATGCCGCGGAGTCCAAGGCCGCTCTGCTGGAGTCGGACCTGACGTTCATCGCGATCGAGGGGACCCGGGGCGGGAGCCCGCTGGCCGCGGCGACGGTGAACGCGCTGCTGCGGGTGGCAGAGGGAGACGTGTGACCGCTGAGGGAGCAGAGCTGCGCGGCGGTCTGACTACCGGGACCTGCGCCGCCGCCGCCGCGGCAGCGGCGGCGCGAGCGCTCGCCGGGGCATGGCCCAGCGGGGTGTTCGGAGCGGGCGCGACCGGGGGTGCCGGCTGGCCCGTCGCGACCGCTGAGGCAAGTGGAGGCACGGAGGCGTGCGACGCCGTCGAGGTGGAGCTGCCGGGCGGCGACCGTGTGACGCTCGCCGTGGAGTGGGTGGAGCGCCCGCGCGCCGGCTGCGCCCGCGCGGCCGTGGTCAAGGACGCGGGCGACGACCCGGACGTCACCGACGGCATGACCGTGGTCGCCGAGGTGGAGCTGCTGGGAGATGCGCCAGCAGCCGATCCGGCAGAGGAGCTCGCGCCGCTGGGCGTCCGGTTCGCCGCCGGCCCGGGCGTGGGCACCGTCACCCGGGCCGGCCTGCAGATTCCTCCGGGTGAGCCGGCGATCAACCCGGTGCCGAGGGCGATGATCGCCGCGGCCGTGCGCGCGCCGCTGCCGGACGGCCCACTGCGCGTCACCGTCGGCATCCCGGGAGGAGAGGCGACCGCGCTGCGGACCTTCAACGAGCGGCTCGGCATCACCGGCGGGCTGTCGGTGCTGGGCACGTCCGGTCGTGTGGTGCCCAAGTCGCAGGAGGCCTGGCTGCGCTCGCTGCTGCCGCAGGTCGACGTGGCGCTCGCCGACGGGCAGGACACGGTGTACCTCACCACTGGCGGCTTCGGCGAGCGGGCCGCGCGCGAGCGGTTCGGCGCCGCGGAGACGCAGATCGTGCAGTGCTCCAACTTCGTCGGCAGTCTGCTCGACCGCTGCGTGGACGCCGGTGTGCGGCGGGTCGTGCTCGTGGGGCACGCCGGCAAGCTGGTCAAGGTCGCCGCCGGCGTGTGGAACACGCACAGCGCCGTCGCCGACGCGCGGCTGGAGACGGTTGCGGCGCTGGCGGCCGCCGCTGGCGCGCCGCCCACGCTTGTGACGCGGCTGCTCGAGCTGCCGACCGTCGAGGCCGTCGTCGGCCTGCTGGCGGACGCCGGCCTGGAAGATGTGTGGGACGACGCGGCCGAGCGGGCGGCCCGGCGCGCGG
>CAIYOD010000084.1 GCA_903927755.1 uncultured Thermoleophilia bacterium
CGGCCCTACGACTCGACCGCCGAACGGATCGCCGCCCTGCCCGGCTTCCTGCGCTACTACAATGGCTACCGACCGCACGGAGGTCTGGACGGCAGCACGCCGCTGGGCAGACTCAGGTCAACAACCTCGTGATGCAGAACATCTAGCCGGCGAGCTCCTTCGGCCGGCCATGCGCCGGCGCTCGCCTCACCTGACCGTCAGCGTCCTGACGCCCGGCTTGCTCTGCGCGTTGCCGGCCTGGTCGGTGGCATAGACCTTCCAGGTGTAACGCCCGGGAGCCAGCTTGCAGATCCAGGTGGAGGTCCTGGCGAGATTGGTCGTCACCATCCCGAGCTTGAGCGTCTTCATCCGCCGCGCACCCTTGTAGACCTTGATTTGGCAGGTCGCCCCCGGCGTGATGTCGTTGACGCGATACTTCAGCGTCGCCTTCTTGCCCTTCTTCGTCGTGGCGTTGCTGAGGGCCAGCGGCTTGGGGCGACCGGTGTCCACCCGTACCGTGCGTCGTCGCGCCACCTCGATGTTGCCGGCGTTGTCCGCCGCGCGGAACGCCAGGACATGGGCTGCGTTGCCGGTGACGCGGCAGTCGGCTCCCCGCACCCAGGCGGCTCCGTCGAGGCTGTACTCGACGTACGCGACCTTGGAGCCAGCGTCCACTGCGGAGAAGGATGCCGTGACGGGGGATGCGTGCCAAGCGTCGTCGATCCCCGTCGTCGTGGTCACCGGCGCTTCCCTGTCCACGGCGCCCCAGGCGTCGAGGCGCCCGCCGGTCACGCACGTACCGGCCAGGCCCGGGACCGGGTCTGCGCCGCCCAGCACCCGCTCGATGCGTGCAGCCGCGCTCTCGCCCGGGAACAGGGCCGCGCACAGGGCGATCGTCCCCGTCACGTGCGGCGCGGCCATGGAGGTGCCCTTCTTGAACGTGTAGCCGCCGGCGGCCACCGCGACCGGCATCGTGCTCCAGATGTCGATGCCCGGCGCCACCAGGTCGACCGATCCGGCGCCGTAGTTGGAGAACTCCGTCAGCGCATCCGTGGCGTCCGCAGCCCCCACCGCGATGATGTTCGCGCTGTCGTAGGAGGCCGGATAGTACGGCGTGGCGTCGTTGTCGTCGCCGATCTTGTCCGTGCCGCCGTTGCCGGCGGCGGCCACGACGACGATGCCGGCGTCACCGGCGGTCTCGATCGCCCAGCGGAGGAAGGCGCTGCCCACGTTCTCGCCCCAGGAGGCATTGATGGCGACCACGTTGACCCCCCGCTCCTTCATCGCGACCACGTAGTCGATGCAGGCGATGGCGTCTGAGGTGGCGCCCTTGCCTTCGGCATCGAAGAAGCGGAGCGCCATGACGCTCGCCCGCCACGCGACACCGGTCACGCCGATCCCGTTGTCGCCCACGCCCGCCATGGTCCCGGCCGTGTGCGTCCCGTGTCCCAGAACGTCCATCGGGTCGGATGGGTCGGAAGCGTCGGAAGCGCTGGCGATGCCGTAGACGTCGTCGACGTAGCCATTCGCGTCGTCGTCGATCGCATTGCCTTCGATCTCACCCGGGTTGTGCCACATGTTCGCGGCGAGGTCAGGGTGCGTGTAGTCCACTCCCGTGTCGACGCTGGCCAGCACGACCGCCGGGGACCCCGTCGTCAGGTCCCAGGCGCCCGGCGCCCGGATCTGCGACATGCCCCACAGCACAGGGAAGTCCGGGTCGTCGGGCGCGGCGTCGAGGTGCAGGAGGTAGTCCGGCTCGGCACGCTCCACCCTGGGATCGTCCGTCAGTTCATCGATCAGGTCTGCCGTCGAGAGTGAGGCCGAGCGGACGACCGCGGTGCGGCCGCCGCCCGGCGCTCGCGGCAGGACGGCGGTGACGCGAGCGCCGCTTCGGATGGCGAGACGTGCCATGGCGGCCTGGGAGACGCCGTCGCGGAAGAGGACGAGGGCCTGCCGTGGAACGGACCGGGCGCTCGCCTCCACGGCGTCGGGCTGACGCTGCGCGGCGGCGGTCGTCCCCGCCGCCGCAGACGGACCAGCGAGCAGCAGGGTCGCGAGTCCGGCGACGAGGAGGAGCAGATGAGGGTAGTGCCTGTCTATGGGTCGCTCTCCCGGTCGGGCGGCGGATGTGGCGTCGGTCGCGTCCGTTGAACGAAGATGCAGCCACACGAACGATAGCAGAGACGACGGGCTCTTCGTGTGAGGACGTCCGGGGGCCCGAAATCGTGACCGCGCGTCCTCTACGGTGTAGAGTGTGGCCCGGTGGAAGCGGCTACGAGGAGGGTCACAGCGGTGAGCATCGTCGAGGTCAAGGAGCTGCGCAAGCAGTACGATCCGCCGAAGGGCGTACTGGCCGTCGACGGCGTGAGCTTCGGCATCGAGCAGGGCGAGATCTTCAGCCTGCTGGGCCCCAACGGCGCCGGCAAGAGCACCACCATCTCCATGCTGAGCTGCCTGCTCAAGCCCACCGGCGGCGACGCCACCGTGGCCGGGCACTCCGTCGTGAGCGACCCGCAGGCGGTCAAGGAGACCATCGGTGTCGTCCCGCAGGACATCGCCCTGTACCCCGACATGAGCGCCCGCGAGAACCTCGTGTTCTGGGGCCGCATGTACGGCCTGTCGGGCGATGAGTTGAAGCGGCGTGTGGACGAGGTGCTGGAGCTCATCACCCTCGTCGACCGGCAGAAGGACCGCGTCGACAAGTTCAGCGGCGGCATGAAGCGGCGTGTCAACATCGGCGTGGCGCTGCTGCACAAGCCCAAGGTTCTGTACCTCGACGAGCCGACGGTGGGGATCGACCCGCAGAGCCGGCGGTCGATCCTCGACGGCATCCTCGCGCTCCGCGACCAGGGGATGACGATCCTCTACACCACGCACTACATGGCCGAGGCGCAGGAGCTCAGCGACCGCATCGCCATCGTCGACCACGGCAAGATGATCGCGGTCGGGACGCACGAGGAGCTCGTGAAGATCGTCGGAGAGGGCGCCCGCGTGAGCGCCCGCGTCGACCACTACCTCGAAGGTATGGCCGAGCGCTGGCGCGAGGTCAAGGGCGTCGAGAAGGTCGAGATCGAAGAGGACGAGGCCGTGCTGCTCACGGAGGACCCGAACGAGGTGCTGCCGCGGCTGTTCGAAGCGGCGGCCACGGCCGGCTCGCGCATCACCGAGATCAACGTCACGGAGCCGAACCTCGAGATGGTGTTCCTGCACCTGACCGGCCGCGCGCTTCGCGAATAACGCCGGTCGCCGATGATCAAGATCCTCGCCATCGCCTGGAAGGACCTGCGCAGCACGTTCCGCAACGTGCCGGCGCTCGTGATGATGCTGGTCGCGCCGCTGGCACTCGCCGCCCTGCTCGGCTTCGCCTTCGGCGGCGGCGGCGGGTTCGACATCGCCGCGACCAAGGTCGTGGTCGCGAACCTGGACAAGGGCGGCGCCGAGGCCGGCCAGAGCGCCGGCGCCGCCATCCAGAGCATCCTCTCGAGCAAGGACCTCAAGGACGTGCTGGAGACGAGCACGAAGAGCTCTGCCGCCGCTGCCCGGCAGGCCGTCGACGACGGCGAGGCGGCGGTGGCCGTCATCGTCCCCGAGGACTTCAGCGCCGTCGTCTACGGCAGCGACCCGACGGCGACCAGTCAGGTCGAGCTCTACGAGAACCCGACCAGCGAGATCGGCGGCTCCATCGTCGAGGGCGTGGTCGGGCAGGTGCTCGCCGACTTCAACGGCGCCCGCGCGGCCGCCGCCGGCGCCGTGGCCCTGCGCTCGGATGCGGCCGGCGATCCCGCCGCGGCCCAGGTCGCCGGCACTGCCGCCGAGCAGTTCACCCACGCCGGCGGCGTCTCCGCGGGGCTCCAGATCAGCCAGCGCTCGCCGCAGGCCGGCGCGACGGAGAAGGAAGTCAGCGTCACCGGGGCCATCCTCTCCGGCATGATGATCTTCTTCATGTTCTTCGGCGCGGCCAACGTCGCGCGCACGATCCTCACCGAGGATCGCGACGGCACCATGCCGCGCCTGTTCACGACGCCGACGCGGCACGGCGTGATCATCGCCGGCAAGTTCGTCTCGGTGTTCGTCACGGTGCTCGTGCAGGCGATCGTGCTGCTCATCGCCGGCCGCCTGATGTTCAGCATCCAGTGGGGCCGCCTGGACGCCGTCGTCCTGCTCACCGTAGTCGCCGCCGGCGTGGCCGGCGGCCTCGCCCTCCTCGTCATCTCGTTCGCCAAGACGCCGGCGCAGGCCGGAGCGATCGGCTCCGGCGTCTACCTGATCCTCGCCCTCCTCGGCGGCAACTTCACCGGGACGGCGCAGACCAGCGGCGTCTACGGTATCGTCCAGAAGTTCACGCCCAACGGCTGGCTCATCGAGGGCTGGGACACGACCATGCGCGGCGGCGGGGCGCTGGACATCCGCTGGCAGCTCCTGGTGCCCCTGGGGTTCGCCGTCGCCTTCTTCCTCTTCGCCGTACTCAAGATGAGGAGGCGGTTCGCGTGAGGTGCCCGGCATGAAGCTGGCCGCCATCCTCGCCCGCAAGGACCTGCTGGAGACCCTGCGCGACAAGCTGTCGTTCGTCTTCATCCTGTTGATGCCGCTGGCCTTCACGCTGTTCTTCGGGCTGCTCTTCGGCGGCGGCGGCAACACGGACAAGCTGCCGCTGGCGGTGTGGGACGCGGACGGCGGCGCGGCTGCGAAGCAGCTCGTCGCCGACCTCGACAAGTCCTCCGTCGTCCACGTGGTCGTCAAGCAGGGGGACGAGTTCGAGACGTGGATGGCCGACGAGCGCGCCGCCGCCGGCCTCCTCGTCCCGAAGGGCTACAGCGCCGCCGTGGCCTCAGGGGAGCAGGCTGATCTCACGATCGTCTCCACCCAGGGCTCGAACGGCGCCGCCACGGCAGCCAGCGCGGTGCGCTCGCTCGCCGGGGAGCAGGTGACGGTCGAGCTGGCCTCGCGGGCCGCCGCGGAGGCCATCTGGACCACGCGCAGCATGCGGTCCGGCTCGCAGGAGACCGTCGTCGTCCAGTCCGCCGCCGAGGCCCGGCCGGTCGTGGCCGCCGCCCTGGCTCGCCCCGCCGTCAGTACCAGAGTCGTCGAGGCCGGTGCCGCCGCCGGCCAGACGCCGAGCGGGTTCATCCTCAGCTCCCCCGGCATGCTGGTGAACTTCATCCTGTTCAGCCTCATGACGGCCGGTATCGCGCTCATCATCGAGCGCCAGAATGGGACGCTGCAGCGGCTCATGACCACGCGCCTGCGGCGCTGGGAGCTCATCGGCGGCAAGGCCGCCGGCATGTTCCTGCTCACCTTCGTGCAGCAGATCCTGCTGATGGGGGTCGCGCAGCTCTTCTTCGGAGTGGACTACCTGCGCGACCCCGTAGCGCTGTTCCTGATGATGGTCTCGCTCTCGCTGGTGGCGAGCACGCTGGGTCTGCTGCTCGCCTCCGTCATGAAGAGCGAGCAGGCGCTCATCGCCACGACGGTGCTCGTCTCGATGGCCGTCGCCGCCATGTCCGGCGCCTGGTTCCCGCTGGAGATCACCGGGCCGACGTTCCAGACGGTCGGCCACCTGCTGCCGACCGCGTGGATCCTCGACGGCCTGCGCGGGATCGTGGTGCGCGGGTTCGACGTCTCCGACGTGCTGCCCGCGTTCGGCGTCTCGGTGGCGTGGGCAGCGGGCTTCTTCGTGCTCGCCGTCTGGCGCTTCCGGTTGAGCGACTGATCAGTCCTTGGACGGCTTGATGCTCGCGTCCTGGGGCAGAGCCAGGCCGGCAGCTACCTCGATCGCTTTGATGATCCCGCTGGGCACGGGGCAGGCCGGGTGCACGAGGTGCTCGGCGGCGAGCTTGAGGGTCACTGGCCCCTCTCCGCGGTAGCTGATCTCCTTGTACGGGTCGACCTCGGTGAGCGCCTCGGCGAGCTGCTCCACGTAGCCGCAGTCGGTCTCGAACTCCACGCGTACCTTACGGCCTTCGGTGGTCGTCGTGACGGTCGTGCAGAATCCGCAGATGCCGCTCTCGATCTCGGCTGAAGCCATCGGTCCTCCTGGTGGCGGTGATCACTCGGGTGACGTCATGGTACCCCACCGGGGTATTTCTCGAGCACGGAAGGGGCGCCCCTTCCCGGTCGGAACGGGAACGGGTACCCAGAGAAGTCGGGAGTATCGCCTCAGTACCCAGGTACCTCCCGCTGCCGAAAGCCCTAGGGCAACGAAGGTACGGAGCGCGGGGGGGCATCATGGGGCTACGGCGGGATCACGCGGGCGATGACCGGCCAACGCGAGTGGGCGCGTGCGAGGCGGAGGCTCCGGGGCCGCGGCTCTGCTGGCCTGGCATGGCCTTCGACAGAGCGCGCGTGCTGGCGCTCGGGATGCCCGCCTACCGCTGGACGCCCGATGGTGAGCTCTGGGAGTTCGAGGACGGCGCGTTCTTCGTGACGGGCCGCGGAGACAAGGGAGTGCGGCGGCGCGTGGACGACGAGCGCGTCGCGCCCGACGAAGGCTGGTCGCATCCGGCCGACTGCGAGTGTCCGGCCTGCTGCGCCGACAGGTCCTGACTGCCGCGACCGCCGCGACCGCGGCGACTGCTGCGACCGCTGCGACCTCCGAGACCGCCCGGGTCGACCTCCGCTGACCCCGTCGCGAGGCGGCCAGGTATGTCTGCTCCCGAGTGGCATCACCGGTGGCGTCCTGCGTGGCATCACCGGTGGCGCCATGCCTGGCATCACCGGCGATGCCACCGTCCAGCGCACTACCTCCCGCTCCGGACGACGACGCAGGGACGGTGGGCCGCCTACGGCCAGGGCAGCGTCGAGACGGCGTGCTCGACGAGCCGCAGCAGCGGCGAGGGGTACACGCCGAACACGAGCAGGAACGCGGTGAGCGCGGCGAGCACGACGACGCCGGCCGCTCCTCCGGCGGCCGCGACCCGCGCGGCCGGGCCGGCGCCGGCCAGCTCGAGCTCCTCGGGCCGGCGCACGTACATCACGACGATCAGGCGCGTGTAGTAGTAGAGCCCGATCGCGCTGGTCAGGACGAGGACGATGACCAGCGCCCAGAGCGCCGATCCGGCGCCGGCCGTGACGATCACGAACTTGCCGATGAAGCCCATGGTGAGCGGCATGCCCGCCAGCGAGAACAGCGCGACGGCGAAGACGGCGGCCAGGACCGGCCGGCGCGCGCCCAGACCCCGGTAGTCGCTCAGCTGGTCGGCGTCGCGGTCGCCGGTCGAGAGCACCGTGATCACGCCGAAGGCGGCCAGCGTGGTCGCGAAGTACGCGACGAGGTAGAAGCCGGCCGCCACCCCGGCGCGTTCGCCGCTCGCCAGGAACGCGACCAGCAGGTAGCCGAGGTGGGCGATGGAGGAGTACGCCAGGATCCGCTTGACGTTGTCCTGGCGCAGCGCCAGCAGGTTGCCGGCGACCATCGAGGCGACGGCGACGGCGGCAAGGGCGAGGAACAGCGTCGAGGACTGATCGGAGCTCACCGGCAGCAGGAAGCGCAGGAGCAGCGCGAAGACGGCTCCCTTGGAGACGGTCGCCACGTAGGCGGTGACCGGCGCCGGGGCGCCTTCGTACACGTCCGGGGTCCACATGTGGAACGGCACGACGGCCAGCTTGAACCCGACGCCGACGAGGATCATGACGATGCCGACGGTGACCACCACCTGCTGGGAGCCGAGGCCGCCGGCGACCAGCTTCGCCACACCGGCGGCGGACATCGTCCCGGCCTCGGCGTAGACGAGCGCCATGCCGAAGACGAGGAACGCGGACGTGGCGCCGGCGAGCACCAGGTACTTGACGGCCGCTTCGACGGCGTCCGCCCGGTGGACCGGATAGACGATGAGCGCGTAGAGCGACACGCTCAGGATCTCCAGCCCGAGGAAGAACGAGGCGAAGTGCGTGGCGGCCACGAGGGCGGCTCCGCCGAGCGTGGCCGTGAGCAGCAGCACGTAGTACTCCTCGGGACGCACGCGCAGCCGCCCGAGGTAGCTCCACGAGAGGACCGCGACGAGCGCCGTGGCCACCGTGAGCAGGCCGATGAAGAAGAGCGCGTAGGCGTCCATGGTGACCAGCGGCGTCACGACGCGGGCGGTGCGGGACGCGGAGACGAAGAGCGTGCCGAACGTCACCGCCAGGCCGCCCAGCGTGAGTCCAAGCGCGAGGCCGTGCGAGCGCCGGAAGGCGGCGAAGAGCATCACGACCACCGGCGTCAGGGTGAGCGCGATCAGCGGCGAGATGGTGAGGAGGTCGCCGGCTTTCACTGCTGCGCACCTTCGTCGTCGGCGAGGCTGGTCGCGCCGGACGCGTCGTCGGCCGGAGCGGCGGCCGCTTCCGCGGCCGGGTCGCCGGCCTCTGCGGTGGGTCGCGGCTGGGCGAGGCTGCTCGCCGCGGTCATCTCCTGGAGGCCGGTCACCGTCTGGCGCGCCGTGGTGATCAGCGGCTGCGGCCAGAAGCCGAGCAGCACGAGCGCGGCGATCATGGCGCCGAACATGCCGACCTCGCGCTTCGTGAGGTCGGCGAACGACCAGCCGTGCGTCTCCTCGCCCTGGAAGGCACGCTGCATCATCCAGAGGGCGTAGACCGTCGCGAACACGAGGCCGACGGCGCCGAGCACGGCCGCCCAGTGGCTCACCTGCCACACGCCGACCAGGATGAGGAACTCGGCGACGAAGTTGCCGAGCCCCGGCAGGCCGAGCGAGGCCATGGCGAAGAACATGGCCGTGCCGCCCATCCGGGGCGCCACCTGCCAGAGGCCGCCCATCCTGCCCATGTCACGGGTGTGGATGCGGTCCTGCAGGCCGCCGACCATGATGAAGAGGGCGCCCGTGGAGAGGGCGTGACACACGAGCTGCAGGATCACGCCCTGCAGCGCGAGCGTGTTCCAGGCGAAGACCCCGAGAAGCACGAAGCCCATGTGGCTGACGCTCGTGTACGCGACCAGCCGCTTCATGTCGCTCTGGCCGTAGGCCATGACCGCTCCGTAGATGATGCCGATCACGGCGAGGACGAGCGCCACCGTGCGGAAGTCGTGCACCGCGTCGGGGAAGAGCGGCACCATGAAGCGGAGCATGCCGTAGGCGCCGATCTTGATGAGCACGCCGGCCAGCAGCACGGAGCCGGCGGTCGGCGCCTCGGTGTGCGCGTCCGGCAGCCAGGTGTGCAGCGGCCACGCCGGCAGCTTCACGGCGAAGGCGAAGAAGAACCCGAGCATGAGGATGAAGGCCGTGCTCGCCGCCATCTGCGTGCCCAGCAGCTGCGTGAAGTCGAAGGTGTAGACGCCGGTCTCGCGCCCGTGGATGACCACCAGCGCGACGATCGCCACCAGCATCAGCAGCCCGCTGACCTGGGTGAAGATGAAGAACTTGATCGCCGCGTACACGCGCTTCTCGTGGCCCCAGACGGCGATGAGGAAGTACATCGGGATGAGCATCATCTCGAAGAAGAAGTAGAAGAGGAACAGGTCGAGCGAGAGGAAGACGCCGGCAAGTCCCGCCACGGTCCAGAGGATCATGAGGTGGAAGACGCCGACGTTCTTCGTGATGCCGCGCCAGGAGGCCAACACGGCGAGCAGGCCGAGCGCGAACGTGAGCAGCAGCATGATGATCGTCAGGCCGTCGGCGGCGAGGAAGAAGCTGATGCCGAGCGAGCCGATCCAGGTGGCTTTGACGTCGGCGATCCAGGACCCGGCCACCAGACCGGCCGGGCCGGGCCCCCTGGCCGCGAAGGTCGCCTGCAGGGCGCTCGCCTTCGTGATCCACTGCCCGGCCAGGATGACGAGCGGCGCGGTCGTGCCGGCCACCGCCGTCCAGCGCGCGAGCGCCGGTCTGGACCGCCCGAGCAGCCAGGCGACCGGCGCGGCCACCGCCGGGATCAGGATGTACCAGAGGAGGATCACGGCGTCACCTCAGCACCACGACGGCGAGGACGAGGGCGATGCCGAATCCGGCGACGGCCACGTAGGCGCGCAGGCGCCCGGTCTGGCCGGCGCTAAGCGTCCGCCAGGCGGCGACGTTGAGCCACGCGATGCCGTCGACCACGTGGTCGACGAGGTCGTTCCGCGCCACGCGCGCGAACCACTTGACGGGGATCACGAACACGCGCTCGTAGACCCAGTCGAAGCCCCAGCCGCCGAGCCAGTAAGCGGCCAGCGGCCGGACGGCCGGTGACTCGGAGAACGCGTGCGTGCCCCGGCGCCAGGGCATCCAGAGCAGCCAGGCGATCCCGATGCCGACCACCACGACCGAGATGGTGACGAGGGCCCCGAGGGCGCTCTCGGCGAAGTGCGCGTACTCGCCGGTGAACTCGATGGGCGGCAGCGCCGTGTCCAGGAAGGTCTCGAACGGGTGGAACCCCGCCAGCCAGGGCGGCATCCAGATGAGGCCGCTCACCACGGAGAGCACGGCCAGGATCCAGAGTGGCACGAGCTGGCGCCGGCGCGGCCGCCGGCTGACCTCGGTGTGGCGCTCGCCGAAGAAGACCAGCCAGACCAGGCGGAACGAGTACAGGGTGGTGACGAACGCCCCGACGATGGCCCCGGCGTAGAACCAGAGGTTCCCGTCCACTGAGCCGAGGCTCGTGGCGATGATGAGGTCCTTGCTGTAGAAGCCGTCGGTGACGAAAGGCAGGGCGGCAAGGGCGGCGGCGCCGATGGTGAAGGTCCAGAACACGGCGGGCAGCTCGCGGCGCAGCCCGCCCATCTTGAAGATGTCGTGCTCGTCGGCCAGCGCCTCGATGATCACGCCGGCGGCGAGGAACAGCAGGGCCTTGAAGAAGGCGTGCGTCATGAAGTGGAACACGCCGGCTTCCCAGCCGGACACGCCGAGCGCCAGGAACATGTAGCCGATCTGGCTGATCGTCGAGTAGGCCAGCGCGCGCTTGAGGTCGTGCTGCACCAGCGCGCTGAAGCCCGCCAGGAGCAGCGTCACGGTGCCGACGATGGCGACGATCAGGCGGGCGTCCGGCGCGAGCGTGAAGAGCACGTTGGTGCGCGCGATGAGGTAGACGCCGGCGGTGACCATGGTCGCGGCGTGGATGAGCGCGCTGACCGGGGACGGGCCGGCCATCGCATCGGGGAGCCACGTCTGCAGTGGCACCTGCGCCGATTTGCCGATGGCGCCGCCGAGGATGAGCAGCGCGGCGGCGACGGCCACCGCCGAGCCGGGCACGAAGCTCTCCTGCGCGGCGGCCAGCATCGGCTGGATCTCCAGCGTGTGCACTTGCGTGAACAGCAGGAACAGGCCGGCGATCAGCGCCGTGTCGCCAACGCGGGTGACGATGAACGCTTTGCGCCCGCAGTACACGTTCTGCGGGTCCTTCTGCCAGAACGAGATGAGCAGGTAGCTGCAGAGGCCCACGCCCTCCCAGCCCAGATACAGGAGCAGCAGGTTGTCGGCCAGCACCAGGACGAGCATCGAGGCCACGAACAGGTTCAGGTACATGAAGAAGCGGGTGAAGCCCTCGTCGTGCTCCATGTGCTCGGTGGAGTACAGGTGGATGAGGAAGCCGACGAAGGTGATGACCAGCACCCACAGGACGCTGACGGCGTCGAGGTAGAAGCCGATGTTCGGGGCGAAGCCGGCGACGTCCATCCAGGTCCACAGGACCTGGTGGTACGCGTCGCCGGCCGGCGGTGAGACGATGAAGCTGCCACAGACGAGCAGTGCGACGAGCGCCGAGAGGCCGACGGAGCCGGCGCCGATCCAGGCCGCCGCAGTGCGGTCGAGCCGCCGGTTCAGCAGCACGAGCGCCAGGAAGCCGGCGGCGGGGAGCGCGGGGATGAGCCAGAGCAGCCCGAGCATCGTCAGCCCTTCATCTCGTCGGCGTCGTCGACGTCGAGGCTCTTCAGCGACTGGCGGAAGCGGATGGCGATGGCGAGGCCGACGGCGACCTCGGCGGCGGCCATCGCCAGGACGAACAGGAACATGACCTGGCCGTCGGCCTGGCCCCAGCGGGCGCCGGCGGCGACGAAGGCGAGCCCGCCGGCGTTCAGCATGATCTCGATGCAGGCAAGGACGACGATGAGGTTGCGGCGCGTGAGCAGCCCGGCGAAGCCGATTGCGAAGAGGATCGCCGCCAGCACGAGGGCGTGATCGAGAGAGACGGAGGCCATCAGGCGTCGCCCTCCTCGGTGAGGCGCCCCGGATCGTCGACGGCGCCCTGCCCGGGCGCCTCGCCCGCCGTCTCCGACAGCCCGCGGGCGCGCTCCATGGATTCCGCCGCCTCTTCCTCGTCGCGGGCGCGCGCCGCCACGTGGCGCGCGCCGATGAGCGCGGCGAGGAGCAGCATGGACGCCAGCTCCACGCCGAGCACGTAGGGCCCGTAGAGCGCCTCGCTCACCGCCTGCGGCCCGACCTCGACGCCGGCCAGCGGCTGCGTCTGCCGCGTGAGGCCGTAGACCACCTCGGCCAGCAGCACGGCCACGAGGATCCCCGGCCCGACCCACGCCAGGCGCGGCACGCGCAGCGGCGAGTCGGCGCCCACATTGAGCAGCATCACGGCGAAGAGGAACAGCATCATGATCGCGCCGGCGTACACGATCACCTCGAGCGCCGCCACGAACGGCGCGCCCAGCGTGTAGAAGACGACGGCCACCGCGAACAGCGAGACCACGAGGTAGAGGAGCGCGTGCACCAGGTTGGTCCGCGTCACGACCATGAGCGTGCTGAGCACGGCCACCACGGCGGCTATGGTGAAGAGGATGGTCACGGCAGGAGGTCCCTGACGTCGCGTGGAGGCGCCTCGTTCTCGGCCTCGCCCTTGCCCTTGCCGCCGATGGCGAGGCCCGCCACCCGGTAGAAGTCGTGCGTGTGGTACTTGCCGGGACCCGAGATCAGCAGGTCCTCCTTCTCGTACACCATGTTGGGGCGCTCATACTCGCTCATCTCCACGTCGGGCGTGAGCTGGATGGCGTAGGTTGGGCACGCGTCCTCGCAGAAGCCGCAGAAGATGCAGCGCGAGAAGTTGATGCGGAACCACTCGGGGTACCGCCGCCCGGTCTCGTCGGTGGTCGCCTGCAGGGCGATGCAGTCGACGGGGCAGGCGGCGGAGCAGAGGTAGCAGGCCACGCAGCGCTCCTCGCCCTCGGGATCGCGCGAGAGGACGATGCGGCCGCGGTAGCGCGGCGGCAGGTAGGTCATCTCCTCGGGGTACTGCACCGTGTCGCGGCTGCTCCAGGCGTGGCTGATCACGATGCCGATGCCGACCAGCGTGGACCACACGGTGCGGCCGATGCGCGGCACGAGCGGCTGGCCGCGGCGCGCGAGGTGGCCGGTGACCACCACGTCGGTCGTGAGCGGCGGGTGCGTCTGCGCCGGGATCCGGGGCCGGAGCTCCTGCGGGCGATCGGGGCTCATCCCATCACCCCGCCCCCGCCACGACGATCGCGCCGGTGATGAGCAGGTTGAGCAGGCTGAGCGGCAGCATGGCCTTCCAGCCGAGCGCCATGAGCTGGTCGTAGCGCAGCCGCGGGAACGTGCCGCGCACGATGATGAACAGCGTGATGAAGAGGAGGGTCTTGATGAGGAACCACACGACGCCGGGCAGCCAGGGGCCAAGCCAGCCGCCGAAGAACAGGGTGACGATCAGCGCCGAGACGAGCGTGATGGCCACGTACTCGCCGACCATGAACAGGCCGAACTTCATGCCCGAGTACTCGGTGTGGTAGCCCGCGACGAGCTCGCTCTCGGCCTCGACGAGGTCGAACGGGATGCGGCGCGTCTCGGCGAACCCGGCGACGAGGAAGACGACGAAGCCGATGAACTGCGGGAAGACGTAGTAGATGCTGCGCTGCTGCGCCGCGACGATGTCGGACAGGTTGAAGGAGCCCGCGAGGGTCACCACGCCGATGAGGGAGAGGCCCATGAAGACCTCGTAGCTCACCATCTGAGCGGCGGCGCGCAGCCCGCCGATGAGGGAGTACTTGCTGTGCGACGACCAGCCGGCGAGCACCACGCTGTACACGGCCAGCGACGACATGGCGAGGATGAAGAGGAGCCCGACGTTGAGGTCGATGACGACCCAGCCCTCTGCCACCGGCACGACCATGAAGGAGAGGAGCGCCGTGACCAGCACCAGGGACGGCGCGACCACGAACACCCGCCGGTCGGAGAACGGCGGCGTCCAGTCTTCCTTGAAGAGGATCTTGAACGTGTCGGCCAGCACCTGGAGCAGGCCGAGCGGGCCGACCCGGTTGGGGCCGTAGCGGTCCTGCACCAGGCTGAGCAGCCGGCGCTCGTACCAGATCAGGCCGGCGGCGATGGTGAGCACGGCGATGAGGACCAGCAGGACCGTCAGGAGTTGCCAGTACCAGGCGGTGACGGCCACGAGCGCGCCCGCTGAGAGGAGGGCGCTCACGACGGCTCCTCCAGGCGCGCCAGACGGGCGCGCGCCGGCAGCGAGATGAAGGGGACGCCGGGGAGGCCCACGGGCACCCCGGCGGTGCCGGTCGCGAGCGACGGCACGAGCACGCAGCGCAGGCGCGCGTCCATCCACGGCAGCCAGAGCCGCAGCCAGTCGCCCTCGCGTACCCCGAGCCGTTGCGCGTCCTCGTCACCCAGGCCGATGAACGGCGCCGGCGCGCGCCCGGCGACGCTGGGCGTGTACATGCTCAGCGGTTCGGAGCCGTAGATCAGGTGCAGGGCGACGAGCACGACGTCGCCGTCCGGCGCGAAGCGCGCCGGGGCGGACGGCGAGGGCAGCTCGCGGCCCGGCGGGCCGGCGTCCAGCAGGCGGACGCCGGAGGGCCGGGCCGGCCCCAGCGCCTCGAGCTCCTCGCCGAACTTGTGCAGCCCGTTGTTCGAGTTCCAGCCCGGCCACCAGGTCCGGGCCCTGAGCTCGGGCGGCGACTGCGACGGCTGGAGGCCCTCGAGCGAGTAGGCGAGCGGCGAGTCCGGGTCCGGCGGCGGGCCGGGTTCGAAGACGGTCCTGCCGGCGTCGACGGCGGTGCGCCCGCTGAAGCGCAGCGGCTGCCTGGCGACCTTGCGCGCGTCCCGCCCGCCGGTGCTCGCCGGAGCGGCGGCGCGGACGCCGGCGAAGCGCGGCAGCTCCATCTCGAGCGCCGCCAGCACATCGTCGGGCGTCTTCCAGCCGCGCGCTTCCCGGTGGCCGAGCCGCACCAGCAGCTCGCGCGTCCAGCGCCACGCGGGGCGCACGTCCTCGCCGGGGGGCTGGACGGCGAAGTAGCGCTGCGCCCTGCCCTCGTGATTCACCCAGGTGCCGGTCTCCTCGGCGAAGGTCGCCGTCGGGAGCACCACGTCGGCCTGCGCCGTCAGCCTGTCTTCGAGCGTCGCCAGCGCGATCATCGGCGGTCGCCGGCGCACGAGGTCGTCGACGAGCAGCGCTGGGGCGCGGCGGTCGAGGTCGTTGTCGAGCACCACGACCACCTCGGCTTCTCCGCGCGCGATCGCGGCCAGCCCCTGGACGAACCTGCCGCCGCCGAGGAGCTTGAGGCCGACGCTGTCGGGCTCCGGGACGGTGAGGACGAGGGTCGCCCGGGCGGCCGCGTCGGCCCGGCCGGCGTCCCTGCGCTCGCCGGCGCGACGCAGCGCCGCGGCGAGCTGCGCCGCCGCCTGGACCAGCTCCAGCGAGCCGCTCGAACAGCCGGCGACGACGAGCGGCGCATCGCCGGCGCTCAGGGCGGCGGCCCAGCGCCGCGCCACCTCGAGTTCGTTCTCGCCGAGGCCCGGCACGGCGGGCGCCTCGTTGTCCGCCTCGTGCGCGATCGCCAGCGCGAGCCGCACGAGGTCGTCGGGCGCCGCGCGATGCGTCTCGGCGGCGACGGCGTCGAGCTTGGTGGCGTGCGTCGTGGCGATCCAGAGGGCGCTCGGCTCGCGCCGCTTGATGCGCGTGATCCCGGCGTCGTTCCAGCGGCGGATGTGGTTGCGCTCCTCCACCGCGTTGGGCCGGAGGTGCAGCCAGGTGCGGAGGGTGAGGTCGAGCATCGGCGCCGTGTTGGTGAGGTCCTCGCCGAGGACGAGCACCGCGTCGGCGTCGTGGATGTCGGCCGCCGAGCCCAGCCGCAGGCGCGGGTCGGCGGCAATCTCGAGGACGGCGCCGACGAGGCGGTCGTCGCCGTCGGACATGCCGAGGTAGAAGTTCGCCGGGCCGACCAGCGCGCGGAGCGCGTAGTTGGCCTCGAGCGAGGCGCGCGGCGAGCCGAAGCCGATGGCGCGGCGGCCGCGCAGCAGCCCCGCCGCGGCGTCCAGCGCGAGCTCGCCGTTCATGACGGCGGCCTGGCCTCCGGCTTGGCCGCCCATCAGTCCCGGCTCCACCCGCGCCGTCCGCACCCGCTCGGGCGCGTTGACGAACTCGAACCCGAAGCGACCGCGGTCGCAGAGGAACATCTTGTTGACGTCGCGGTTGAAGCGTCCCTGCACGCGGCGCAGCTCGCCGTAGCGTGACGACAGCGTCGTCGTGCAGCCGAGGCCGCAGTCCGGGCACACCGACGGCGCCGTCTGCAGGTCCCACTTGCGCGAGTACCGGTGCGAGAACGGCTTGTCGTCGAACACGCCGGTCGGGCACACCTCGATGAGGTTGCCGCTGAACTCGCTCTCCAGTGTGCCGCTCTCGGCGCGGCCGAAGTACACCTGGTTGCGCAGGCCGAACACGCCGAAGTCCCGCCCGCCGGCGTAGTCGTTGTAGAAGCGCGTGCAGCGGTAGCAGGTGATGCAGCGGTTCAGCTCGTGGGTCACGAAGGGCCCGAGGTCCTGGTTCTCGAAGGTCCGCTTGCGCCCCCGGTAGCGCCGGTAGCTGTGCCCGGTCATCACGGTCATGTCCTGGAGGTGGCACTCGCCGCCCTCGTCGCAGACCGGGCAGTCGTGCGGGTGACTGAGCATCATGAGCTCGATCATCTCGGCGCGGAAGCGGATCGCGTCGGCGTCGAAGATGTCCATCTTCGTGCCTTCTTGCGCCTCGGTCATGCAGGCCATGGCGATCTCGCTCTTCTCGTTGCCCTCGCGGTCCGTCCAGTACAGGCGCACGGCGCACTGGCGGCAGGCGCCGATGGACCCGAGCACCGGGTGCCAGCAGAAGAAGGGCAGGTCGAAGCCCAGCGAGAGGGCGACGTCGAGCATGTTGCGGCCCTCTTCGGCCTGGTACTCCCGCCCGTCGATGATGACGGTGACGAGCTTGGGCGGAGCTGCTGCGCGGCCGCCGCTCATCAGGTCGTCCCCTCGAGGACCGGAGCTTCGGCGGCCGGCGCTTCGGCTGCCGGCGCGTCCGAGCTGTGGCGCCGGTAGGGGCAGCCGCCGTCCGCGATGTGGCGCGCGAACTCCTCAGGAAACAGGCGCAGTGCGCTCTCGAGCGGCTGCGTCGCGCCGGGCGCGAGGTCGCAGAAGCACTTGTCCGACTCCATGAACCAGGTGCCCTCCGCGAGCACCTCGAGGTCCCCGGGCCGGCCGCGCCCGTACTCGATATCCTCGAGCAGCGCGGCCATCCATTGCAGGCCCTCGCGGCAGGGCGTGCACCAGCCGCACGATTCCTGGGCGAAGAACTGCATCATGTTCAGCGTCATGCCGACGGGGCAGGTCTGGTCGTCCAGGATGACGAGCGTCCCGGTGCCGAGCCGGCTGTGGACCTCGCCCATCGTGGCGAAGCCGAGAGGCACGTCGATCTCATGCGCCCCGACGAGCGAGGTGGAGGCCCCGCCCGGGCTGACGGCGCGCAGCGCGTACCCGGGCAGCATCCCTCCGGCGTGCACCTCGATGAGCTCCCGCATCGGCACACCCATCGGGAGCTCGAAGCAGCCGGGGTTCGCCACCCGGCCGGCGACGCCGAAGATCTTGGTGCCGCCTTCGTCCGTGATCGAGAGGCCCTTCCACCAGTCCACGCCGTGGCGGACGATGGCCGGCACGGCCATGTAGGACTCGACGTTGTTGACGACGGTCGGGCGCGAGAACAGCCCGGCGCCGGTCATGTGCGGCGGCCGGGCGCGCGGGTTGGGCCGCTGGCTCTCGAGCGCGTTCAGCATCGCCGACGCCTCGCCACAGATGTAGCGGCCGATGCTCGTGTGCAACTCGATGTCGAACGAGAACCCGGAGCCGAGGATGTCCTCGCCCAGATAGCCGCGCTCACGGGCTTCGCCGATCGCGCCCTGAAGCGCGGCGTACGAGGCGTCGTACTGGGCGCGGAGGAAGACGTAGCCCTCGTCCGCCTCGGTGGCGAACCCGGCCAGCAGCATGCCTTCGAGCAGCAGGTGCGGGTTCCGCTCCATGAGAAAGCGGTCCTTGAAGCTGCCCGGCTCCATCTCGTCGGCGTTGCAGACGATGTACTTGGGGCGCGGCGCGTCCGGCCCGAGCGGCATGGTGCTCCACTTGCGGCCGGTCGAGTAGCCGGCGCCGCCGCGGCCGCGCAACCCGGACTCGGTGACGAGACTGGTCACCTCCGGCGGCTTGAGCTCGGCGACGGCTCGTCGCAGGCCCTCGTAGCCGCCGGCGGCCACGTAGTCGTCGAGCGTCGCCGGCCGGCCGTCGGCGCGCATCGCGCGCGTGAACGGCCGGTCCTCGGCCGAGGAGCCCGGGAGTCCCGGCCGGCTGCTCACGAGTACCCTCCGAGGATCTCGGCCACCTGGTCCGGCGCCACCGGGCCGTGCAGGTGGTCGTCGACCATCATCGCCGGGCCGCGGTCGCAGGCGCCGAGGCAGACGATCGGCAGCAGCGTGAACCGGCCGTCCTCCGTCGTCTGGCCCATGCCCACGCCGAGCTCCGCCTCGACGGCGGCGCGCAGCTCGGCGTACCCCAGGCTCCAGCAGGCGAAGCTGTCGCACACCAGCACGATGTGGCGGCCGACCGGCTTGCGGAAGACCATGTTGCCGAAGGTTGCGATGCCGTCGAGCTCCGCGACCGTCACGCCCAGGTACTCGCCGAGGTCGGCCAGGGCGTCGTCCGAGAGCCAGCGCCGCCGCGCCTGCACCACGCGCATGGCGGTCGCGGCCGCCGCCCGCCTGTCCGGGTAGTGCCCGATGATGGCGTCCAGCTGGCGGATCTCTTCGTCGCTGAAGCTCATGACGCCCTCATCTGTCCACGTCCGCCATGACGAAGTCGATGCTGCCGAGCACCGTCACGAGGTCGGCGATCTCGTAGCCCGTGCAGAGCAGCGGCAGCACCTGCAGGTGCGGGAACGAGGCGGTGCGGATCTTGACCCGGTAGGGCGCGTTCCCACCGTCGCTGATCGCGTAGTAGCTGTACTGCCCTTTGGTGCCCTCCGTGTAGATGCTCGCCTCTCCGGGCGGCACCACGGGCCCCCAGGTGACGCCGAGGAAGTGCGTGATGAGCGACTCGATGTCGTGCATCGTGTGCGGTTCCTTCATCGGCGGCGTCGCCAGCGGGTGGTACGCCTTGTACGGTCCGTCGGGCATGGCGTCCACGACCTGGCGGATGATGCGCAGGCTCTGGCGCATCTCCTCGACGTGCACGGCGGCGCGGTCGTAGCAGTCGCCGGTGGTGCCGACGGGCACGTCGAAGTCGAACCAGTCGTAGTGGCTGTACGGGCGCTGCTTGCGCCAGTCCCAGGGCAGGCCGGCCGCGCGGAGCATCGGGCCGGTCAGCCCCCACGCCACGGCGTCGTCCACCGAGATCGGCGCGACCCCGACCATCCGCGCCTTCACGATGCGGTTGTCCATCACCAGCTTGTCGTACTCGTCCAAGCGGGGCGGCAGGTAGTCGCAGTAGTCCAGCACGCGCTGCTTCCAGCCCTCCGGCAGATCCTGGGCGACGCCGCCGATGCGGAACCAGTTGGGGTGCATGCGCCCGCCGGTGATGGGCTCGATGACGTCGTCGAACAGGATCTCCCGGTCCTCGAACATGTAGAAGACGGGGGAGAGCGCGCCGATGTCCTGGGCGTAGGTGCCGTAGAAGACCAGGTGACTGGCGATGCGGTAGAACTCGCAGAGCAGCACGCGGATGAGCTGCGCCCTGTCGGGCACCTCGATGCCGCACAGCTTCTCCACCGTGAGGACGTAGGGCAGGTTGTTGGTCACTCCGCCGAGGTAGTCGACGCGGTCGGTGTACGGGATGTAGGTGTGCCAGCTCTGGCGCTCGGCCATCTTCTCGGAACCGCGATGATGGAAGCCGATGTCCGGGATCAGGTGGACGATCTCCTCGTCGCGCAGGCCGACGATGACGCGGAACGGCCCGTGGGTGGCGCCGTGCTGCGGGCCGATGTTGAGGTACATGAGCGTCGGGTCGTCCTCGGCGCGCGGCAGGCCCCACTCCTCCGGCTTGAAGCGGAGCTGCTCCTGCATCTCGTCGGCCAGCTCGTCGGGCAGGTCGAAGGGGCCATACTCGGTGCCGCGGGACGGGTGCTCCTTGCGCAGCGGGTGCCCGTCCCACCACGGCGGCATGAGCAGGCGGTGGAGGTGCGTGTGGCCGGCGACGCCGACGCCGAACATGTCCCAGAGCTCGCGCTCGTACCAGTCGGCGGCGGGCCATACGCCGGCCACCGAATCCACCTGAGGATCGTCCTCGGGCAGGGCCACCTTGAGGCGCAGGTCGGCGTTCCGGAGGTAGGAGACGAGGTGGTAGAAGACGCTGAATGCGGCGGCGGGCATGCCCTCGCGATGGAGCCGCTCGCGCTCGTCGACGCCGCCGAGGTCGTAGAGCATCGCGAACGGCTGGTCGGCCTCCCGGCCGAGGTACGCGAGCACCTCGGCGGAACGCTCGGCCGGCATCCAGGCCGTCGGGATGCCGTCCGCGGTCGTCTGCGTGACGAACGGTACGTCCGGGAAACGCTCGCGCAGCTCCTCGAGAACGGCCGGCGGCGGAGCTTCGCCTCCGCCGGCCGCCCAGGCCGGCCATTGGCACGGCTGCGGGGCGCCAGGGTCGCGCTCCGACCGGGCGTCCCCGGGCTGCGGCGCGCCCTCGTGCTGCCGGGACTCCTCGCCTGGCTGCACCTGCTCGCTCTGCTTGCGCGGCACGTCGTCCATCACAGCTCGTCCGGCGGCCGGAGCTTGTCGGTGGCCACGACGTCGTCGTGGCGCAGGTCGCGCATCGAGATGCCCCGGGGCTTCACGACGCCCTGGTCGCCCACCACCCAGCTGAGCGGCCGCTTCTCGATCGAGACCTGGGCCTGCAGGAGCAGCAGGCCCTCCATGAGCGCGGTTGGCGGCGGCGGGCAACCCTGGACGTACACGTCCACCGGCAGGAACGAGTCCACGCCCTGGACGACGCTGTAGGTGTCGAACATCCCGCCGGAGTTGGCGCACGCGCCCATCGAGATGACCCAGCGCGGCTCCATCATCTGCTGGTGCAACTGCACGACGACCGGCGCCATCTTCTTGAACACGGTGCCGGCGACGATCATGACGTCCGCCTCGCGCGGCGAGATGCGCAGCACCTCGGCGCCGTAGCGGGCGATGTCGTAGCGGGCCGTGAGGCTGGTCGCCATCTCGACGAAGCAGCAGCTGAGGCCGAAGCCGAACGGCCACAGGGAGTTCTTGCGGCCCCAGGCGATCAGGCGCTCGAGACTCGAGGTCACGACGGGGACGTCGGCGCCGCCGGGCGGCACGCCCTGGACGTCGAGCAGCCTTCCGAGCGCCGCTGCCGTGCGAGACGGATCCGGATTGCGGCGCGGCTTCACCGGGCGCCCCCTGCGGGTCCGCCCGGGGCTGCCGCGCCCTCAGCCGGCGCCGTGACCGGTGTCGGCGCGGCCGGCGTTATGGCGGTTCCGGTCCGGGCCTTGGCCCGTGCCTTGGCCCGCGCCGCGTGGCGTCGCCGGCCCGCGGCGCCCCAGTCCAGCGCGCCGACCCGCCAGAGGTACACGAGTCCGGCGAACAGCAGGAGGACGAACACCAGCAGCTCGAGGTAGCCGAGCCAGCCCAGCTTCCGCGCCGAGACCGCCCACGAGAAGATGAACACGGCCTCCAGATCGAAGATCACGAAGAAGAGAGCGATCTGGTAGAAGTCGACGGGGAGCCGGCGCGGCAGCGGCCCCGCCGGCTTGATGCCCGACTCGTAGCGCTCCGCGTCCGACCCGTGGTACTGGCGCTCGCCGAGCACCCACGACAGCGTGAGGATGAGCCCGGCCACGAGCAGCACGAGCGCGGAGTACAGGGCTGCCGGCCACACCGCCACGGCTATGAACGTCGTCGTCACCCCACTCCCGTCGTTGACTTGCGGCCCTTGGTCAACGTCCTTTACGCCACAACGTTCCCATGGTAGAGAACAATCAGTATCAAGCCGAGCCGTCTGTGTCTACGGAGTCGCCGTCGATGCCGACGATCCATGCGGTACTCTTCGGGACGACAGAGACAGGGACAGGGGCGACGACGAAGGGGAGTCCAGGGGCGTGAGCCGACCGACCGTCCGGCCGTGGGTCCGGGACAGCGCGTTCGTCGTGCCACGGCCGTCGCGCGGCCTGTCGGTCTGTCTCGTCGTGCTTGCCCTGCTCGCCCTGCTCACCGGCCTGATCGCCGCAGCTCCTGCCCTTGCGTCCACGGCCGCCTCTCCCGCCCCTCCGTTGCAGGCCACACCGGCCGGCGTGGCTTCGCCGGCCGGCTCCGGCTCGTTCACGCCGGCGGCCACTCCGGAGCCGCAGCCGTCGTCGACGTTCCCGCCCGGCAGCGGCGCCCGCGTGTACGCGGAGAACTGCGCCGGTTGCCACGGCGCGAAGGGCGAGGGCTACGTCGGACCGTCCCTGGCGCCGGCCGGCTTCGCCAGTCTCGTCGCGCCGATGGTGGAGCAGGGCGGCATCAACATGCCCCCGTTCGCCGGGGTGCTCGGCGCCCAGGATGTGGACGCGGTCTCCGAGTACGTCGCGCAGGAGCTCGCCGACCCGGAGGCGCGCACGGCCGAGGTCTCGCCTGGCGGCGACCTCTTCCGCCTGTACTGCGCCGGTTGCCACAGCGCGACCGGCAGTGGCGGCGCGATGGCCGCGGGCAGGAACGCTCCCAACATCCGGCAGTACCCTGCGGCCCAGGCGCTCGCCGCCATGATCCTCGGCCGCGGCAACATGCCGGCGTTCGCCGGCAACACCTTCGACGTGCGGCAGCAGACTGCCGTGGCGCTCTACGTCCAGGTGCTCGCGCCCGACCCGCCGTCGCCCGGCGGGCTCGGTCTCGGCTACCTCGGGCCGGTGACTGAGGGCGCCGTGGGCGCCGTCGCGCTCCTGCTGCTGATCCTCATCGGCGTCTGGCTCGCGTGGCGGTCCAGGGGGGCGACGCCGTGAGCGCGCCCGGACAGGGCCGGAGTCCTCACGTGACGACCTGGCCCATCGGGCTCGGGATCGTCGCGACCATCGCCGGCGCGGTCGGCTTCGCCGTCAGCTTCGTCGCCGGCTGGAGCAACGCCTGGCTCGGCGGCTCGCTCGCCCTCGCGCTCCTCGGGCTCGGCCTCGCGCTCGCGTTCTGGGGCCGCGACCTCGCCGGCGACGAGGTCATCGCCGGCCGGTACCCGGTGCCGCCCGACGACACCGACGGCCAGGCGGCCCTGGCGACCCAGCTCGACGAGCACGCCTCTGTGATCACCCGGCGGAGCTTCCTCAGCAAGTTCCTGATCTTCGGCGTCGGCATCTTCGCCCTGAGCCAGGTGGTGCTGCTCGGCGCCCTCGGCCCGTGGCCCGGCGACAGCCTGACCACCACCGGCTGGCGCAAGGGCCGCCGGCTCGTCACCGCGGACGGCGAGCCGATCACCAGGGATGCGCTCCCCACCGGCGGCTTCCTCGTCGCCTTCCCCGAGGGCGGCGACGACAAGGCCGGCTCGCAGGTCGCGCTACTGCACTTCGTGAACGGCGATTTCGTGCCGCAAGAGGGCCGCGAGAGCTGGAGCCCCGAGGACTTCGTCGCGTACTCCCGCGTGTGCACGCACGCGGGCTGCCCCGTCGCCGAGTACGCCGACGTGGACCAGACGCTGGTCTGCCCGTGTCACCAGTCGGAGTTCGACGTGCTGCACGGCGCCCGGGTCCTCAGCGGGCCGGCCTCCCGGCCGCTGCCGCAACTGCCGCTGGCGATCGACGAGGACGGCTTCCTCTACGCGCAGAGCGACTTCACCGAGACGGTCGGCCCCGGCTTCTGGAACGCCACATGAGCCGCGATCGCAGGCAGGATCACGACCTGAAACGCGGCCTGGGCAACGCGTTCGGCGTGCGGCGCTCGCCGATCCGTCCGGCGGCGCGCTGGCTCGACACCAACCTGGGCGGCAGCGGGCTGTTGCGTGCGGAGCTGCGGCACATCTTCCCGGATAGCTGGGCGTTCTTCCTCGGCGAGATCGCCATGTTCTGTTTCATCATCCTGGTCGCGACCGGCATCTTCCTGGCGCTGTTCTTCCAGGCGTCGGAGGCGCCGGTCGTCTACGACGGTTCGTACGCCCCGCTGGCCGGCGCGGAGATCTCCATCGCCTACGACTCGGTGCTCGAGCTGAGCCTCGACGTGCCCGCCGGCCTGCTGATGCGGCAGGTGCACCACTGGGCGGCGCTGGTCTTCGTCGGCGCCCTGATCATCCACCTGCTGCGCATGCTCCTGACGGCGGCCTACCGGCGTCCGCGCCGCATCAACTACCTCATCGGGGTGAGTCTGGTGCTCCTGGTCGGCATGAACGGGCTCATGGGCTACTCGCTGCCGGACGACCTGCTCTCCGGCACCGGCCTGCGCATCGCGTTCTCCATCACCGAGTCGATCCCGTTCATCGGGCCGGCGCTGGCGACGCTGCTGTTCGGCGGGGAGTTCCCCTCCGGTGGTCTGATCGCGCGGATCTACCCCGTGCACATCTTCTTGCTGCCGGCGGCGATCGCCGGGCTGCTCGGCGCCCACCTCGGCCTGCTCTGGCTGCAGCGGCACACGCAGTTCCCGGGCCCGGGCCGGAGCGACCGCGTCATCGTCGGCACGCCGATGGTGCCGGCCTACGCGCTTCGGACCACCGGCTACCTCCTCATGGTCGCCGGCGTCTGCACGGCGTTCGCCGCCTTCGCGCAGATCAACCCCGTCTGGCTCTACGGCCCCTACCGGGCGTGGGACGCGACGACCGCCGCCCAGCCGGACTGGTACATGGGCTGGCTGGAGGGCGCCGTACGCATGATGCCCGGATGGGACATCCAGATCGGCGGCCTGCTCATCCCCGCCATCTTCTGGCCGGCGGTCGTCCTGCCGGGCCTCATCTTCACGCCGCTGTTCCTGGTCCCGTGGATCGACTGGGTGGCCACGCGTGACGGCGCCTTCCACAACGTGCTGATGCTGCCGGGTCAGCATCCGGTGCGCAGCGCCCTGACCGCCGGATTCATCGCGTTCCTGACCGTGCTGCTCGTGGCCGGTGGCAACGACGTGTTCGCCTTCGTCTACGGCTGGTCGCAGCCGGCGTTCCTGACGGTCCTGCAGTACCTGTTCTTCCTGTTGCCGCCGGCGGTCGCGGTCGTCACCTACGCGCTGCTGCGCGTCAGGGCCCGGCGGTGGGCGACGACCGTCCGCTGAGCTGAGTCGCCGGGGGACGGTCGGTCGAACCGCGACGACCTGGTCCCGAGGCGCAGCACGCTCTGCGGGCCCCCCTGGGTGGAAGCGCTTCTCCTGACCGCCGCCCGCGTCGCCGCTGCGCGCCCGAGCCGGGGTGATCGCGCCACGCCTGGCCGCCGCGCGACCGAGCCGGGGTGGTCGCGCGAGAGGTGACACCACCAACGGCACGCCCAACGACACGTATGTGCCATTGGATGTGCCATCAGACGTACGTGTCCGGGCCGCACATGCCTGCCGCCAGGGATAGCCGATCAGAGTCGCCCCAGCGCTGGTTCGGGCCCGAGGCGCTGGATCCGGTGCGGCTCAGGCGAGCTGGTCGAGTACGGCGGCCGCCAGCACCAGCGCGAGGCAGGGCCCCGTGACCTTGAACAGCGCCCAGGCGGTCGCCGGGGACGGCCGGCCGAGCAGGCGCGCAGTGAACGCCCAGAGCAAGACTGCCGCGACGACCACGCCGGCCGCGTACACGGCGCCGAACAGGCCGGCGCCGAGCGGCACGGCCAGCACCACGGTGAGCGCGACCGTGAAGGCGGCGATGAGCCGCCGCGTGACGTCGTCGCCATAGCGGGCGGGCGGCGTTGGGATGCCGGAGGCGCGGTAGTCCTCGCCGAGCGCGAGCGTCAGCGCCCACGAGTGCGGCGGCGACCAGACCGGGATCAGCACGCAGAGGAACAAGATCGCGCCCGACCAGGCCGCGCCCGTCGCCGCCCAGCCGATGAGGGCGGGGAAGACGCCGGCCACCCCGCCCGGCACGGCGCTGAGGGCCGTGCGCGGCTTGAGCAGCAGCGTGTAGACGACCACGTAGTAGAACGCGCCGAGCAGCGCGAAGACCGCGGCGAGGCCGCCGGCGACGGCCCAGAGGGCCGCAGCCCCGGCGGCCACGCCGGCCAGGCCGGCGAAGGTGGCGCGCGCCGGCGTGATGCGGCCGGAGGCCGTGGGGCGCCGGCGCGTCCGCTCCATGCGCCGGTCCAGGTCACGCTCGATCACGTTGTTCAGCGTGGCCGCGCCGCCGACGGTGAGCGCCGTCGCCACGAGGACGGCCAGCACGCGCCACCAGGCCGGGCTGCCGCACAGCAGCATCGCGGCGAGCACGGTGACGAGGAACAGCGCGACGATCCGCGGCTGAGCCGCCCTCAGGTAGTCCATGGACGACATTCTGCCGTATCGCCGATGATTCGTGGGATGATAGTCGCGCGCCGGCGCTCGGATGCCGGCACGGACCAGGGGGAGGGGTGACGGCGAACCGGCAGCCAGAGACTCGTCGATCGCGGCCGCGGGTCGCGACCACGGGCCTCGCCGCGGCCGTCGTCGTCGCTGCCGCGATCCTGCTCGCCGGCTGCGACTCGCCGAGCATCCTTCGCTCGGAGGGATCGGCCGGCAACGAGATCGTCACGCTCGCCGTGTGGATCTTCGGGATCCTCGCGGTCGTCCTCATCACCGTCTGGGCCATCCTCGTCTTCGTGATCGTCACCGGCCGCCGCCGGCGCGAGGAGGACGCCTCGCAGACCAAGGGCAACCTGCGCATCGAGATCATCTGGACGGCCATTCCCGCGGTCATCGTGACCGTCCTGTTCATCCTCACGCTGGTCATCACGGACCGCATCGACATGCCCGCCCGCGGCGCGCAGTTCACCGCCGTCGGACGGCAGTGGTGGTGGGACTTCGACTACCGGGAGTTGGGCTTCAAGTCACCCAACGAGATCTACGCCGCCGAGGGCCGCAGGACGTCCATCGACATCGAGTCCGCGGACGTGATCCACTCGTTCTGGGTGCCGCAGATGGGCGGCAAGATCGACATGATCCCGGGGCACGTGAACCACATCCACTTCGTGCCCCTCAAGACCGGCGAGTACCTCGGCGAGTGCTCTGAGTTCTGCGGGGTGCAGCACGGCAAGATGCGCTTTCTGTTCGTGGTGGTGACGCCCGAGGAGTACACCGCCTGGGTGGAGCGGCAGCAGAAGCCGGCCGCCGAGCCCACCGGAGCGGCCGCCGTCGCCGGCAAGAAGGTCATCGGCAGCGTCGGCTGCGGCAGCTGCCACGCCATCCGCGGCACGGCGCTCAAGGGCACCTTTGGGCCGGACCTCACCCACTTCGGCAGTCGCAGCGGCATCGCCGCTTACACCTTGAGGAACACGCCCGAGAACCTGCTGCGCTGGATCCAGGACCCGCAGGGCGTCAAGCCTGAGTGCAACATGCCCAACGTGCCCTTGCCGCTGCAGCAGCAGAAGGAGTTGGTCGCTTACCTCGAGGAGCTCAAGTGAGCGACGTCGTCCTCCCTCCCGGCGTCGCTCCGCCGGCCGGCCCGGAGTCCGGGCCGGCGCCCGACGTCGCCGAGGCGCCGGTCGAACGCGGCGGAATCGGCGCCTGGCTCACGACCACCGACCACAAGAAGATCGGCCTGCTCTACATCGGGACGTCGCTGGTCTTCTTCCTGATCGCCGTCGTCTTCGCGATGCTCATGCGCACCCAGCTCATCAAGCCCGAGATGGGCTTGCTGTCTCCTGGGGTCTACAACCAGGTCTTCTCGATGCACGGCACGACCATGGTGTTCCTCTTCGGCATGCCGATCCTCATCGGCCTCGCCAACTACCTCGTGCCGCTCCAGATCGGCGCGCGAGACATGGCGTTCCCGCGCGCCAACATGCTCAGCTGGTGGCTGCTGCTGTTCGGCGGCCTCGTGCTCTACAGCAGCTTCCTCTTCGGCGGCGCGCTCGACACCGGCTGGTTCAGCTACGCGCCGCTCACGCTCGACAAGTACTCGCCCAGCGCCGGCGTCACCTTCTGGATCATCTCGCTCGTCCTGCTCGGCGGGTCGTCGATCCTCGGCGCCATCAACTTCATCGTCACGTGCCTGCGCTTCCGCGCCAAGGGCATGGGGCTGTGGCAGATGCCGATCTTCTCGGTGGCCACGTTCATCAACTCGTTCCTCATCCTCTTCGCCTTCCCCAGCCTGAGCGCGGCGCTGGCCCTGCTCTACTTCGACCGCCAGTTCGGCACCAGCTTCTTCGACCCCGCCGGCGGCGGCGACCCCATCATCTGGCAGCACCTCTTCTGGTTCTTCGGCCACCCCGAGGTCTACATCCTCATCCTCCCGGCGTTCGGCATCATGAGCGAGATCGTGCCCGTGTTCTCGCGCAAGCCGCTGTTCGGCCGCGGCTCGATGATCGTGATGCTCGGCGTGATCGGGATCCTCGGGTTCCTCGTGTGGGCGCACCACATGTTCGCCACCGGCCTGCCGAACTTCTTCAACGCGGTCATGGCCGGCACCAGCATGCTCATCGCCATCCCCACCGGCGTGAAGATCTTCAACTGGCTGGCGACGATGTGGGGCGGCTCGCTGCGGTTCAGGACGCCGCTGCTCTACGCCTGCGGCCTCATCGCCTTGTTCACCGTGGGCGGCATCACCGGCGTCACGCTGGCCGTCGTGCCGTGGGACTGGCAGGTGACGGACACCTATTACGTCGTCAGTCACTTCCACAACGTGCTCATCGCCGGCACGGTGTTCGCGGCCATCGGCGCGCTGTACTTCTGGTTCCCCAAGATGACCGGGCGGTTCCTCTCGGACCGCATCGGCAAGGTCCAGTTCTGGCTCACGGCCGTCGGCTTCTCCGTGACCTTCTTCCCGATGTACGCGCTGGGGATCCTGGGCATGCCGCGTCGCGTGTACACCTACGCGCCGGACCTCGGCTGGAATACGCTGAACATGGTGTCGTCCATCGGCGGCTTCATCCTCGCCACCGGGTTCCTGTTGCTCTTCTACAACATCATCCGCAGCCTGCGCTCCGGCGAGAAGGCGGGGGACAACCCGTGGGGCGCCTGGACGCTGGAGTGGGCCACCACCTCGCCGCCGCCGCATGACAACTTCAGGCGGCTGCCGGCGATCCGCAGCGAGCGGCCTCTCTGGGACGCCGAGCACGGGTTCGTGGAAGAGGGACAGGTCGAGCAGGTCGAGTGGACCGAGCTCCCCGCCATGCCCGAGCAGCGCACGATCACGCCCTTCTGGGTCGCGTTCGGCATCCTGATCCTCGGCATCGGCATGCTCGGCGTCCCGCTGGTGTTCATCGTCGGCGCCGCGCTCATCCTCGTCACGCTGGCCGTGTGGATGAACGGGCGCTGGACGGAGATCGCGCCGACGCCGGACGTCTCCCATCGCTTCTCGTTCATCGGCGCGGGCACGCTGGCCTTCATCGGCTCGGAGTCGGTGTTCTTCGCCTCGCTGATCGCCGCCGTGATCCACCTGCGCATCCACAACTCGGTGTTCGGCGGCGGCTCCGGGGTGGAGATCACGCTCCCGCTCATCAACACCGTCATCCTGTTCGCCAGCGGCGTCACCGTGCACTTCTCGCAGACGGCGTATCGCGCGCGGCGCAAGGGGCGCTTCTTCTTCCTGCTGGTGCTCACGATCATCCTCGGCGCCGTCTTCCTCGGCGGCCAGGCCTGGGAGTACACGCACGCGGGGTTCGGGCTCGATGACTCGATCGTCGCCTCGTCGTTCTACGTGCTCACCGGGTTCCACGGCTTCCACGTGGCGTGCGGCATCGCCGCGCTCGTCTACCTGCTCTTCCGGGCGCGCCGCGAGCTGCGCCGGGCGCCGGGCGAGCGGCAGCTCCCCGAGACCTCTCCCGGCACCTCCGGGATGGTGGACGGCGGCACCTACTACTGGCACTTCGTCGACGCCGTGTGGGTGTTCGTGTTCATCGTCGTCTACCTGCTCTAGTCATGAGGCTCGGGCGGTCGTCACCGGCGATGGTCCTGACGGCCCTGCTGCTGCTCGCCGTGGTGTGCGCGGCGGCCGTGCCTGCCGTCGCCTCCGCGCACTCGGCGCTCGAGAGCTCCGACCCAGCGGCCGACTCGTCCGTCCCCGTCTCGCCGCGGCAGATCGTCCTGACGTTCTCGGAGGCCCCGGACGCGAAGCTCTCGCTGGTCCGGGTCCTCGACGCGCAGGGCGCGACCGTCCCCGGGGTGGGCGCAGCGGAGGCGGTGCCCGGCGCCCCCACGTCGCTGCGGGTGGCGCCGTCCAAGCCGCTGGCAGACGGCGTCTACACGGTGAACTGGCGCGCCGTCTCGAGCGTGGACGGCCACGTGGAGTCCGGCGCCTTCGCCTTCGGGATCGGTGAGGAGCCGGCGCCGGGCAGCGCCGTGGTCGTGGAACTGCTGCACACTTCGCCGTGGGCCAGCGCCCTCGCCGTCGCCGGACGCTGGCTGCTCTACGCCGGCCTCGTGCTGCTCATCGGCGCCGCGACCACGAGCCTGATCGTCTACGGGGGCAGGCTGCCGCCCGGCGGCGTGGCCGTGCTGCGCACCGCCGCCACGGTCGCGGTGGCCGGGCTCGCCTGCATGGTGTGGGCGGAGAAGGCGCTCATCGGCGCGCCCAGCCTGCTGCCGCTGTTCGTCATGCGGCAGGGGCTGCTGCTCCTGGGGCTGGCCGTCGCTCTCGTCTTCTGCATCACCGCCGTCGTCCTCGTCGACCTCTGGCCGGCGCGGTGGAGCCTCTGGCTGCTGGGCGCGTTCGGCGCCGCCGCCGTCGCGGTCCATGTCGCCGCCGGGCACGCTGCGTCCCCGGCGTCCTTCGAGGTGCTGAACGTCACGCTGCAGTGGGTGCACATGGCCGCCATCGGCGTCTGGGTCGGCGGACTCTTCTGGCTGCTCCTCGGGTTCCGGGGCAGGGATGCGGACGAGCGGGGAGCCGCCGTCGGCATCTTCACGCGCCTCGCCACGGTGATGCTGGTCGTCGTCCTGGTCACGGGCGTCGTCCGGGCAGTGGTCGAGGTCGGCTCGATGGGCGCCCTGTTCGACACGGACTACGGCATCGCCCTGGTGATCAAGATCGCCCTGGTCGCCGGCCTCGTCGGGCTCGGCGCCCTGAACCACTTCTTCTGGGCGCCGGCGGTCCGCGCCGGCGGAGCGGCTCGCCGCTTCGGCTTGAACTCCCGCGGTGAACTCGTCGTCGCGCTCGGCGTGCTGGCGGCGACGGCGGTGCTCAGCGGCCTGCTGCCCGCCCGCACGGCCGATGCGATCGCGTCCGGCGCCGTCAGGGAGCCGGCCGGCCAGCTCACCGCGTCGGGAAGCGACTACGCGACCACCGTCAAGGTCGACCTTACGCTCACGCCCGGCGTCGCCGGCCGCAACGACTACGTGTTGTGGGTGGACGACTACGACACCGGCGACCCGCTGAAGAGCGTGACGGCGGTCAAGATGAAGTGTTCACAGCCGGAACGCCCGGCTGCGGCCGCCGTCTCCGTGCAGTTGTCCAAGGCGCCGGACGGCAGCTGGACGGGGAGCGGCCTGGACTTCTCCGTGGCAGGCCGCTGGAAGGTCGAGGTCTCCGTCCAGGAGAAGACCAGCGGGACCACCGTCCCGCTGGAGGTGACGATACCGGCGGCGCCCGCGCCCTGAGCCCGCGCCCGTGGCGAGCGCCTCCTCGGTTCCCCTTCGTTTGGAGCCGCTGCCGCCCGGGCAGGCTCGTCTCGTCCCGGCGCGGAGCACGCGTCTCAAGCGAAGGAGGGACCATGAACCGTTCCCTGACCGCCGTCCTGATGACCGCGGTACTGTGCTTGGCCCTGGGCGTGCTGGCCGTCCCGGCGCTCGCTCACGAGACCGCAGAAGCAGGCGCGCTCGCGCTCGAGGTCGGGTGGGGCACCGAGCCCGCCTACGTCGGCCAGCTCAACAGCGTCCAGCTCATCGTCACGCACGAGGCCGACGGCGATCCGATCAACGACCCCGGCGCCCGGCTCTCCGCGCTGGTGAAGTACGGAGACCAGGAGCAGCAGTTCGCCCTCGTCCCCACCTACAACGCGGCGACCGGCACCGGGACGCCCGGCGAGTACGCGGCTCTCGTCATCCCGACCGCCCCCGGCGACTACACGTTCCGCATCACCGGGACGGTGGAGGGCGTCAAGGTGAAGTTGAAAGTCACGAGCTCGCCCAAGACGTTCTCGCCGGTGGAGGACGCGTCGGCGGTGCAGTTCCCCGTCCAGGTGCCGGGGACGGACCAGGTGGCGCAGCGGCTCGACAAGGAGCTGTCGCGCATGCTGACCGCCGGCGATGTGAGTGCGGAGGTGTCGAGCGCCAAGACGCTCGGCTACGTGGGCATCGCCGTCGGCGCCGTCGGCGTGCTGCTCGCCGCCGTGGCGCTGCTGCGCCGGCGCGCCTGATCCGGCGCCCGCCGGCCGACCCGGCCGGCGGGCCTGACCACCCTCAGACCGAGGTCCCGTCGCCTCCGCCGAGCTCGATCACGACGGAGCCGTCGTGACCGTAGCCGATGAGCTTGTAGGCGCCGCCGTCCGCGCTGACGTCGTAACGGAAGTTGCCCATCCCGCCGCCGTCGGTCATCGGCAGGTCGGTGTAGGGGTTCACCGGCCAGACCGAGACGTACGGGACGAGCCCGATGCCGTTCACCTCGCCCGCCGGCGGAAACGCCCCGGCGTGGTCGGCTGCGTAGGCCTCGACCCCCGTCTGGATGCTCCGCACGTTCGCCTGCACGACGATGTCCTTGGTCAGGGTCTCGCCGGTGCGCATGAGGAACTGAGGCACCGTCACGGCGATGATGATGCTGAGGACGAAGAGCACGGCCACGACGACAAGGACCACGATGGCCCAGGTGGGGAAGCGGCGAGCCGGAGCGGCGCCGGACGTGGCGCCGCCGGAGGTCGCAGCGCCGTAGGCCGCGGCGCCGGATGCGCTGCCGGCGCCGGCGCCCCAGGAGCCGGCGGCCGGCTGCCCGCCCGTCTCCCAGCGGTCCACCTCGGCCGCCCAGGTCCGGTACCCCGGGTCGGCCCAGAGGAGCTGCCCGCGCCGGTCGTAATCGAGCAGCCCTGCCGCCGGGATGGCGCCGTGGCCGACCAGGATGAAGTGGTTCACGTCCCAGATGATCTCGCGGCCCTGCCATTCCGTGCTCGGGCCGAACGTCGCGACGAGCATGTTCCCTCCCCGGTCGTCTCGGCGAGAGGCTAGCAGACTACTCCTCGCCGTCCCAGTATCCGAGCGGCTCCAGGCGGCCGATCACTCCCAGCCCCGGGAACGCGACCTTGTGCGAGCGTGGGTACCAGATGGCGTCGTGGTGGTCGCGGTCGCCGTAGGCGAGGTAGGTGAGTCCACTCGGACCGGCGCGGAAGGCATGCGCCTCGCCGGCGCCGGCGAGACAGCTCACGACGTCGCCGACTCTGACCGGGCGCTCCTCCGGCTCCCAGCCGGTCGCGCCCCGCGCCCCCAGGAGGTACGCGCCGTCGCCCGCGAGCACGACGAAGAGCTCCTCCGCGCCGCTGTGGCAGTGCGGAGGCACACCCAGCTTGCCCGGAGGCAGGACGAACTCGCGCAGCGCGGTGCGCTGGGCGCCGGCCGCCTCACTCACCGAGCGGCGTGTGGAGGCGATCCCTCCGTGCTCGACCGCCTGAGTGGGCACGGCGGCGATGTTCACGATGGTGGCCGGACGCTCCGAGAGCGCGGCCGGCATCTCCAGCTCTCCGGCCGCGGCCTCCTGCTTGAACGGATGGTCGGTCTCGCCGGCCTTGACCCAGCTGCTCCCGAGCCAGGCGACGCTGGCGCGCGGCAGGTAGCAGGCCTCCGAGGCGGTGCGCTCACCGTAGACGAGCACGTCCAGGCCGTCAGGGCCGGCGATGAGAGTGTGGGCCGGCCCCTCGATCAGGTGCACGAGGCAGTCGCCGGCGGCGACCTCGTAGGTGGCGCCGCCCTGCCAGCTGAGGCCGGCGCCGGCGAGGACGAAGAACACTTCCTCCTCGCCGCTGTGCGTGTGTGCCGGCGTCGAGCGCTTGCCGGGCGCGATCTGCAGGCGCCGCAGGCCGATGGCTTGCGTGCCGGCGGCCGTGCCGAGGTCGCCCCAGGCGCCCTCGATGGGTCCCATCGCGACCTGCCTGACCGGCACGTCGTCCCAGTTGACCGGCGCTGCGCTCATGGACCCGCTCCTCCCGTCGCTGACCGGGCACGATGCTAGCACGCGCACGTGACGTCGGACGCCGGCGGTAGACTCGGGGGTGCGCCGCGCCGGCGGGGCCCAGCCGGCCGCGCCGGCGCCCGGCGAAACCACGAGGAGGCGCCATGACCGTCAAGCTTGCCGAGGAGATCGAGAAGCGCCTCGTCGCGTCCATCAGGCGCTTCTTCGAGGAAGAGATGGACGAGCCCATCGGCGAGCTCAAGGCGCTGCGCCTCCTCGACTTCTGCATCCGCGAGGTCGCGCCGAGCGTCTACAACCAGGCCATCTCCGACGCGCAGGCCTACCTCACCGACAGCGTCGCGGACCTCAGTGGTGCGCGCTACGAGGCGGAGTTCGACTACTGGAAGAAGGACTGAGGCCGGAGCCCAGGGGAGAAGGGTCTGAGGCGCCGGGGGATCCCCCCCGGACCCGGGCGGCTCGTCGCGGCGATCGTCCTCGTGTCTCCGTTCGGCCTCGCGAAGCTCCCGCCGGCGTTCCTCGTCCGAAAGCGCGGCGGCGCGGACGCTGCGCAGGTGACGCCGGATCTTCATGCGGTGGGTGATCACGGCCAGGGTCTCCCGCGGAGACGTTAGCAAGGCGTGAGCTTGCCGTCTCGGGAAGGTGAATCCGCCGGGCGCGGCGTCACGCGGGACCCGCTGCACGCTCACGGCTCGCCCACACTGCTCTCGTTCGCTGTTCACCGACGCGGTGCAAGCTCCGCTGGAGAATGCAGAGAAGGAGACTCAGATGAGCAAGCACGTCGATCTCGCGTGCACGGTGTGCACCGAGGAGTTCCTCGTACCGATCGGTGTGTATCGCGCGCACTCGAGCGTGGTGCCCTGCCCTTGCTGCGGCAGCACCGACCTCATTCTGCTCGGCGTGGTCGAGAGGGGCGAAGACGGCGCCAGCGACGCCGCGGCGTGACGCAGGCGGTGTGACTCTCCGTCAGGCCGTGCCGGACGCAGCGTGGCCGACCCGGGCAGACGGCGCGGGCACCGGACACGAGGGCCTGGACCCATGACAGTGCCTTGTGCTACGTTCGCCGTACCGACTCGAACGGAGGGGTGGATCATGCCGAGTACGACAACTCCGGGCGTCGCCCTCTGGAAGCGACTGATTGTCGTCGTCTGCGTGCTCGCCGCCGTGGTGCCCGTCATCGTGTGGGCGCCGCTTCCCTGGCCGCTCTTGTGGATCGCGGTCGTGGTGGTCGTGGTGTGGCTTGTCGACAGACTGCTGGGGCTCCCCAAGGGTTGGTTCTGGCCGGACTGGCGCAATCAGGCCCGGCCGAGGTAGAGCGACCTCGGTCCGCAGGTTACGCTCCCTCCGCCGGCGCTGCGCTGGTCGGCAATGTTGCACCCAACAGTAATCTTGCAGAACTCTGCAAGTTATGCTAGGGTGCGGACATGAGCGAGACCACCGGACTCCGCGAACGCAAGAAGGCGCAGACCCGAAGCGCCATCAGCTCGGCTGTGATGCTCCTCGCCCTCGACCGGGGCCTGGACGCGGTCACGGTCGACGACATCGCCGTCGCGGCCAACGTCTCGGTCCGCACCTTCCACAACTACTTCGGCAGCAAGGAGGAGGCGCTCATCGCCTCCTGGCGGTCGGAGTTCGAGGTCCACCTCGAGGAGCTGCGCGCGAGGCCTCCGGACGAGCCGATCCTCGTCTCGCTCGAGTGCGTGCTCGCCGGCATCGCCGCGCGGACCGTCGACCATCCCTTGGACCTGCTCACCCAGAGCGACCTGCTCTGGACGAGCGCCATCATGGCGCACAGCCGGTCCGTCCTGCTCAACGAGGTGACCCGCATGGTCACCGACGTCGTCGCCGCCAGGACCGGCACCGATGCCGCGTCCGACATCTACCCTCGCCTCGTGACCGCTGCGGCGATCACGGCGGCCGTGACCGCTTTCGAGTTTGCCGCGACGTGCTCGTCCGGCGAGCAGGGCCCGGAGCACTACATCCACGAGAACTTCGCGCTGCTGCGCGCCGGCCTCGTGCGCAACGAGTCGGGCCCCTGACGAGTCCACCGCACGGGACCTGAGCCCCGACCGCTCGCCGTCCCGCGATCCCCGCACGCGACACCGTCGCTGCCGCGAGTCTCTACGCGCCCGCGAACGGTCGTCCCACCACACTGGAGTCCCACACAATGGCAGAGTTGCTCTACCGGATCGGCCGCTTCGCGACCCGGCGACGGGGGACCGTCGTCCTCGTGTGGCTGGCGATTCTCGCCGGCGCCGCCGGCGCGTACGTGTTCGCCGGTGGCTCGACGAACGGCGAGATCTCGATCCCCGGTACCCCGACCGCGCAGGTGACGCAACGACTGGAAGCAGCCTTTCCCGAGGCCGCCCAAGGCAGCGGCACGATCGTCTTCCACACCGAGGACGGCTCGCCCATCAGCGACGCCCAGCAGGCGGCCATCACCGAGCGCATCGCCCAGGCCTCGAAGGTCGACGGCGTGGAGAGCGTTCTCGACCCCTTCACGGCGCAAGCCGAGCGCGAGGACCAGGCCGCACAGGTCGCCGGCGGGCGGGTGAAGCTCGCCAAGGCGCGCTCCCAGATCGCGGGCGGCCAGGCCAGGATCGACCGCGCCAAAGCCAAGCTCGCGGCCGGCCAGGTCAAGCTCGACGCGGCGAAGACGAAGCTGGTGGACGGCCAGGCGCAGCTCACCGCGGCGAAGGCCAAGCTCCCGGCCGCACAGGCCGAGATCGACGCCGGCCGGGCGGAGCTTGCCCAGGGCCAGGCGAAGCTGGACGCGGGGAAGAAGAAGCTCGCCGCCGGCCAGGCGCAGCTCGACGCGGCGAAGCGGAAGCTCGCGGCCGGCCAGGCGCAGCTCAACGCCGGCAAGGCCCAGCTCGTCGCCCAGCAGGCCCAGCTCGACGCCGCCATCGCGCAGGCGAAGCAGGACGGCACGTACGACCAGATGGCGGCCCAGTTCGCCGCCGCGCAGGCGCAGATCGACGCCGGCATGGCGCAGATCACGGCCAACCAGGCCGAGCTCGACGCCGGCAGAGCCACGATCGCCGGCAAGCAGCGGCAGCTCGACGCCGGCAAGGCGACCCTCGCGAAGAGCCAGGCCAAGCTCGACGCCGGCACGGCGAAGCTCGCGACGGGCCAGGCCCAGCTTGACGCGGGCCGGGCGACGATCGCGGCGAACCAGGCCAAGCTCGCCGCCGGCCGGGCCACCATCAAGGAGAAGCAGGCCGCGATCCGCAGCGGCCGGGCGACCATCCGCGACAAGCAGGCAGAGCTCGACGCCGCGCCCTCGAAGCTGGCGATCGAGACCAAGAAGCTCGAGGCCGGCGCCGCCCTGCTCGACCTCGCGTCCGGCATCCGGCTCGTCTCCGATGACGGCAGCGCCGCGATCGCCATGGTGTCGTTCACGGACCTGCAGATGGCTGTGACGCAAGCCACGAAGGACGCGCTCGTCGCCGCCTTCGAAGACGCGCCCGTCGACGGCGTCTCGGTCGGCTTCTCCTCCACCATCGCGAACGAGGTGCCGACCGTCGTGGGTCCGAAGGAGCTCGCCGGCCTGGTGCTCGCGGCGATCGTCCTCTTCGCTCTGCTGGGCACGCTGGTCGCTGCCGGGCTGCCGATCCTGACCGCGCTCATCGGCGTGGGGATCGCGACGCTCGGTGCGCTCTCGCTCTCGAGCGTGCTCGACATGATCTCTGTGACCCCGGTCCTCGGCATCATGCTGGGGCTGGCGGTCGGCATCGACTACGCGCTGTTCATCGTCAACCGGCACCGCCGGCAGCTCCGGGAGGGGTACTCGGTCGAGGAGTCGATCGCGCTCGCGAACGGCACCTCGGGCAATGCCGTGGTCTTCGCCGGGGCGACGGTCATCATCGCTCTCGTCGCGCTCAACGTGACGGGTATCCCGTTCCTCGGCCTGATGGGCAGTGTCGGCGCGGCGGCCGTCGCCATCGCCGTGCTCATCGCGGTCACTCTCACGCCTGCGCTCCTCTCCTTCGCCGGGATGCGTGTGATGCGCCGCAAGGAGAAGGCCCGGATCGAGACCGGCGTTCACGCCGCGCCGGCGCCGGCCGAGCCGCTGCCGACCTGGCGTGCCCTCGGCCAGGTGGTCGTCGGCATCGCCGTCCTCCTCCTGATCGCCCTCCCCGCCGCCTCGATGCGGCTCGGGCTCCCCGACGGCTCGACCGAGCCCCCCGACTCCACGCAGTACCGCTCCTACAGCACCATCGCCGACAAGTTCGGCGAGGGCCAGAACGGCACGCTCCTCGTGATCGCGGACCTGCCGGCGGGGACCACGGACGACGAGCTGCTCGATCATCAGGTCCAGGTCGCGACGGCGCTCGCGGCGCTCGACAGTGTGTCGGCGGTCGCGCCGGTCCTGACCTCAGACGATCATGCCATCGTCGCCTTCCAGGTCGTGCCGACGGAGGGGCCGACGAGCGTCTCCACCGAGCAACTCGTGACCGACATCCGGGCTGCCTCGCCGCTGCCGGGCGGCATCGCCCTGGGCGTCGCGGGCCAGACGAGCGCCGGGATCGACATCTCGCAGAAGCTCGCGGATGCGCTCCCGGTCTACCTAGCGGTCGTGATGGGGCTCTCGCTCGTGATCATGATCCTTGTCTTCCGCTCGCTCCTCGTCCCGCTCGTCGCCACCGGCGGCTTCGCCCTCTCGCTGTTCGCCGCGCTCGGCGGCGCCGTCGCGATCTATCAGTGGGGATGGCTGGGTGGGGTGTTCGGGGTCTCGAACCCCGGTCCGATCCTGAACTTCCTGCCGACCATGCTGGCCGGCATCCTCTTCGGCCTGGCGATGGACTACACCCTGTTCCTGGCCTCGGGCATGCGCGAGGCGTACGCCCACGGGGCGCCGGCACGCACGGCGGTCGTCCTCGGCTTCAAGTCGGGGCGGGCTGTCGTGAGCGCGGCGGCGATCATCATGGTCTCGGTGTTCGGCGGGTTCGTGTTCTCGGACAGCGCGATGATCCGGCCGATCGGCTTCGCTCTCGCGTTCGGCGTGCTCGTGGACGCGTTCGTGGTCCGCATGGTGATCCTGCCGGGGCTGATGCACCTGCTGGGCGATCGCGCCTGGTGGTTGCCCGGCTGGCTCGACCGCATCATCCCGAACGTCGATGTCGAGGGCGCCGCCCTCGAGCGCAAGCACCCGCATGTGGCCGGTGTGACGCCCGAGGAGCCGCACGCCGATCCCGCGCCCGGGAAGCCCGAAGCAGCACTGGCCGACTGATCACCACACGTCGGCGGCGGGCGCTCATCGCCAGAGCCTTCCGCCGGCGAGGCCACGTTCTCCTGCCCTGTGGAGAGGTCCAACGCTGACTCACGCGCGCGCTTGGGCATATTCGGGACCACCATCAGGTTGACTGCCGAGGGCGGTCGAGGCAGCGAAGGGACGAGGCATGAGCCGACTGGCGAAGGTGTTCGCGCTCGACCGCAAGGGACTCAACCTGCCGCGGGGTCTGGAGATCGCCGGCGTCCTGGTGGCGCTGGGGGCGCTCCTGGTCGCACTCGACCGCGAAGCGTACGTGCTCACCTTCGTCTTCGCCGTCCTCTTCGCGGCGCTGAGCGACCCCGGCGGCGCGTTCGCCTACCGGACGCAGCGGATGGTCCTGTACGGGGTGATCGGGGCGCTGCTCACCGCCCTGGGGTTCGGCATCGGCGGCGGGCCCTGGGGACTGGTCGTGGCGGCCGCCTTCGTCGTCACCCTGCTGGGCGGACTGGCCGTGAAGTACGGTCTGCACCGGTTCGTCGGTGGCATGCTGCTCAACGCCTGGTTTCTCATCGCGATCGCCATGCCGGCTCCGTACAAGCTCGACGGCATCCAGACCGTCGCCTGGAAGCAGGCCGTGGCCTGGCTCGTCGCCTCTGCCATCTGGATCGCCCTCACCGGCGTCTTGTGGCTGGTGCGCGGGCGCAAACCGCGCCCGCAGTGGATCGCCGAGATCCCCGGCTCCACCGCCGCAGTCAGGCTGACCCGCCCGGTGGTCCTGTTCGCGCTGATCCGCGCCGTCGCCGTGGCGATCGCGGTGGCCATCGCCTTCGGTCTGGACGTCCCGAACGCAGACTGGATACCCATCGCCACCTTCGTCGCCATGAAGGGCAGCCTGCAGCAGACCGCGCTGGTCGCCGAGCAGCGCGTGGCCGGAGCTTTGCTCGGCGCCGCGCTGGCCGCCCTCTTCCTGGTGACGGTCCACGACAAGCACGCCCTGGAGGCGGTGATCATCCTGCTGGCCGTCGTGGCCGCCTCGATCCGCACCGTGAACTACGCCCTCTACTGCGCCGCCATCGCCGCGTTCGTCCTCATCGCCATGGACCTGCCGCACCCGACGGACTTCGCCGACGAGGGACGGCGGGTGCTCTTCACGCTCATCGGCGTGGGCATCGGCGTCCTCGTCATGCTGCTCGCGACCGTGCTCCAGAAGCATCCGGGAAAGTCCCAGAGCCTTGACTAGTGTGGCATCATAATCAAGGTTAATCCGTAACCTTGATTAAGGAGTCGATGTGGCCAGGGTCATCAAGCGCCACTGGGTCAGCGACGCGGGCTCCGGTCTGCCGCGCAAGGATCGCCGCTCCTGTGACTACGAGGCCTATCTGCCCGATTGGTTGGTCGACCGTGAGGTCGTTCTCGATGGGCGAGTCGCCGCCGACGTCAGCGAAGCCGAAGCCGCCTTGGTGCGCTTCGGCCTCGAGGCGGGTGCTCTGGCCGACAGTGACGCGCTCGCACGCCTGCTGCTGCGCACGGAATCGGTCGCCTCCTCACGCATCGAGGGACTCGAGATCGGCGCCCGGCGCCTGCTTCACGCCGACGCTGAGCGCAGGCTGGGCGAACGGGCTCGCGACGTGACCGCGGCCGAAGTGCTCGGCAACATCGACGCCATGCTCTTCGCGATCGAGAGCGTCGGCGAGGGCGACCGCATCTCGGTCGATCTGCTCCTGGAAATCCATCGCCGCCTGCTGCTCGGCACGCGCCTCGAGATGCACGGTGGCCAGCTGCGCGACGAGCAGAACTGGATCGGAGGCTCGTCCTTCAACCCCTGCTCGGCCGAGTACGTGCCGCCGCCGCCGGAGGCGGTCCCGGACCTCGTCGCCGACCTGTGCGACTTCTGCAACGACGATTCGCTGCCGGCCGTCGCCCAGGCCGCGATCGCTCACGCTCAGTTCGAGACCATCCACCCGTTCGTCGATGGCAATGGGCGCGTGGGACGCGCGCTGATCCACCTGGTCTTGCGGCGTCGAAGCGTGGTCTCGCGGGTCCTGCCGCCGGTCTCGCTGATCCTGGCGACCTGGGCTCAGGAGTATGGAGACGCACTGACCGGGACGCGGTACCGGGGAGCGGCGTCCTCACGCGTCGCCCGGGAGGGCCAGGACCGCTGGGTCGGGCTCTTCGCGACCGCCCTCAAGCGGGCGGTCGCCGACGCTGACGCCTTCGAGGAGCGGGTCCAGCTGCTGGAGCTCACCTGGCGCAAGCGGCTCGGCCGCGTGCGCACCGACTCGGCCGCCGACCTGCTCCTTCGCCGACTGCCCGGCGCCCCGATCCTCACGGTGCAGAGCGCCGCCGATCTGATCGGTCGCAGCACCCAGGCGACCAACCAGGCGATCGCTCGCCTCACGGAGGCCAAAGTGCTTTCGCAGACCACGGTGGGCAAGCGCAACCGCGCCTTCGAGGCGCCGGAGGTGATCCGTACCTTCACAGCCCTCGAGCGGCAACTCGCCAGCCCCTCTGGGGACACGCGCACGGCGCCACCGACGCGCCGGGTGCCGCGCGGCTGCTGATCGCGCCGATTTCCGGCCGGAGGAGTGATGCAGGACTCGAACCAGCGACCGGCTGATCATGAGTCGGCGGCTTCTGCCGACCGCCAGGGCGGGCGCAGACCCGTGGTAGTGTCGTCACCCCCCACGGGGCCTCCCGCCTTGCTGCGGCAAGAGTGCGGACCACTGCGAGCAAGGAGCGAGCGTGACACCGCCCGCGCGGAGCGATCAGCAGGACAGAGACATGGGCGCTATCTTCTGCCCCTGGCGGCTGGGGTCACTCGACATCCCGAATCGCCTTGTGCGCAGCGCCACCGAGGAGGGGCTATCGACCGGAGACGGTGCGCCCACCCAACGGCTCGTCGACCTCACCGCCGATCTGGCTCGAGGCGGTGTCGGCTTGGTCGTCGCAGGCAGCGCCTTCATCAGCCGCGAGGGTCGGGGAGCCACCAACGTCACCGGGATCGACCACGACGCGCTGATCGAGCCGCTCGGCAGGATGTGTGACGCGGTGCACGGCGCCGGCGGCCTGCTCGCGGCGCAGCTGCTGCACAGCGGGTCCACGCTCCGGCCGGTGATGGTGGCCGAGAAGGACGGGCCCTACGGACCGTCAGCCGAGTCGGTCGATCCCGTCTGCGGAGCGCCGGTGCGAGCGCTGACGAAGGCGCAGATCTCCGGCGTCGTGGGCGACTATGCGCGGGCGGCGGCGAGAGCCCGCGAGGCCGGCTTCGACGCCGTCCAGATCCACGCTGCCCATGGCTACCTGATCGACCAGTTCCTGAGCCCGGCCAGGAACCGGCGCGAGGACGCCTACGGCGGCTCGCTGCAGCACCGCGCCCGCCTCCTGTACGAGGTCTACGAGGCCGTGCGTTGCGCCGTCGGCGCCGGTTTCCCCGTCTTCATCAAGATGAGCGCGCACGACGGCTGGCCCGGCGGCGTGCAGCCGGACGAAGCCGCTCAGGTCGCCGCTGAGCTCGACCGGCTCGGGATCGACGCCATCGAGGTGAGTGCCGGCACGCCCGAGGGCACCCGGCGCAACGGCTGGGACCACATCATGCCTGCGCCCATCCCCGAGGGCCGGTTCTTCGCCTACGCGCTGACCGTCAAGGACCGCGTCAGCTGCCCGGTGATCTCGGTCGAAGGCTGGCGCGATCCGCTGAGGATCGCCGCGGCGCTCGAGCGCATCGACGCGGTGTCACTGTGCCGCCCCTTCATCCGCGAACCCCACCTGGCGGCGCGATGGCGGGACGGCGACCTCACACCGGCGAAGTGCATCTCCTGCAACAAGTGCCTGGACCTCATCGTCGATCGTGGGCTGGGCTGCATCTTCCACAAGGGGGCGAGGGGCCAGGCCCTCACGGACGCGTGAAGACGGGTTGTCACAACAAGAAGTGCTGTGGTTCTTCCAGGATGGCGAGCCTACGAAACAGGCACCAAAAGAGGCACCAGGCAGGCCTCAGGACGCAGCGGCTCGTTTCGTCTTGGCCTTGCGGCCCTTCACTGTGCCGACCTTCGTTGCCCGGACCTGCTTGGCAGCTTTCCCGCGCTTGCCAACGCTCAGGTTGGTGGAGTGCCCTGGAAACTCCGCCCGCAGCTCAAGGTGACCTCCAAGCGCCTCGACGTAACGCTGCAACGTCGAGATGCGCAGGTCGCTCTCACCACGTTCGATCTGTGAGACGTTCTCTTGAGTCACGTTGAGGCGATCGGCTATGGCGGCTTGCGTCAGGTCAAGCTCACGGCGCAAGTCGCCGAGCATGGCGGACTTGTGCTCTTCAACCCTCGCGCGCCGTTCAGGATCAGCATCGATCTGCTTTCGCAGTCCGCTGAAGCTCTTCTTGTTCTGAGTGGAGTGTTTGCCTTCCATCTGTCAGCCCTCTTCATCAATGAGGCTCTCGAGATGATCGTCAAACAGACGGTCTGCCTCGGGGATCGCCTCTACGTACCAGTCCTTCCAATGCCCACTCTTGTCGCCACCAAGCAAGAGGATGGCTGTTCTGCGTGGATCGAATGCGAAGAGAACGCGAACTGTGCCCGGTCGAAGCTCCTTCATGTTCGGATGCTTGGACCCTTTCAGCGTGTCTACGAGGGGCCCGCCCAGCGACGGCCCGAGCTTCTCCAGGAGCTCGACGGCTGCTGTCAGGCGCTCTTGGTCGCCAGGCTCCGAGTCTTCCCACCAGGTGCCGAACTCCTCTGTGTGCTCGACATCCCACACGCGCCGATCATAAGGCGTACCTTCTATAAGTCAAACCTTCTGTTCCCTAGCGGTGTCGGCGCAAAACCGTCGGAGGTTGAATTGAATCGAGCTGGAGAGAGAGGGCGCGAGAGTACAGACTCGCTCGGCGGTGTCCCGAACGAATAGGCACCATTGCAGCTTGCGCCGGCGGACCAGCGCGCGATAGGAAAGCGCGTTTTTGCAGGTAGAAGAGTGGTGCCCCCAACGGAATTCGAATCCGTGCCGCCGGCTTGAAAGGCCGGTGTCCTAGGCCGCTAGACGATGGGGGCACGAGGACGTGCTCGGGGATTATACCTGCACGGGACCGAAGCGGCGCGCGGCCGGGACCGCGGGCTGCAG